>NZ_FMDK01000752.1 GCF_900091995.1 Streptomyces sp. MnatMP-M17 | reverse complement strand
CTCCTCGGGACGCGGGCGTGACGGCCGCTTCTGCTGGTCGTCCCGGCCACCGCCGCCGGCGCTCCGGCCGCTGCCGGCACCCCGGCCGCCCCGGTCGTCCCGGCTGTTCCGGTTGCCTCCGCCGCTCCCGCCTCCGCTGTTCCTGTTGCCGCTTCCGCTGTTCCTGCCACTGCTTCGCATCAAAGTTCCGTCTTGTCGTCTGCGTCGGTATCCGGTGCGTCCGGATCGAACGACGGAACACCTTCCTGGCTCTCGGCCTCGATCGCGTCCGCCTCGGGGAGGAAGGGCGCGAGCTCCGGAAGTTCGTCCAGGCCCCGCAGGCCCATCCGCTCCAAAAAGTAGTTCGTCGTCCTGTACAGGATCGCACCTGTTTCAGGTTCCGCGCCCGCCTCCTCGACCAGCCCGCGCTGGAGCAGCGTGCGCATGACGCCGTCGCAGTTGACTCCTCGTACCGCGGAGACCCGCGAACGGCTCACGGGCTGGCGGTACGCGACGACCGCGAGGGTCTCCAGCGCGGCCTGGGTGAGCCGGGCCTGCTGGCCGTCGAGCACGAAGCCCTCGACGGCCTCCGCGTACTCGGGCCGGGTGTAGAACCGCCAGCCGCCCGCGATCAGCCGCAGCTCGAAGCCGCGGCGCTGGACGGTGTACTCGTCGGCGAGCGCCCGCAGCGCGTCGGCGACGGCCCGCCGGGGACGGTCGAGGACCTTGGCGAGATGTTCCTCGGTGGCGGGCTCGTCGACCACCATGAGGACCGCCTCCAGAGCGGGCTTGAGATCCAGTTCCGCGACGGTACGTGACTGCTGCTGCTCGCTCACACCTTCTCCTCGCTGTCCTCGGCGGTATCGCTGTCCTCTACGGCGCGGCCCTCGGCGGCCCGGTCCTCCACGGCACGATCCTCTGCGGCACGGTCCTCGGCGGCCCGGTCGAATTCGTCGGTCACGGCCGGCTCAGTGTCGCCGTCACCGCCCGTCCAGCGGACCATGAGCCGACCGAGAGCCTCCTCCTGGTCCAGGGAGACCGCCCGCTCCCGGTACAGCTCCAGCAGGGCCAGGAACCGCGCCACGACGGTGAGTGTGTCGGCGGCGTCCGCCGTGAGCGCCTCGAAGCTGGCCTCGCCGCGCTCCCGCAGCAGCGCGACCACGATCCCCGCCTGCTCCCGTACGGAGACCAGCGGCGCGTGGATGTGGTCGACGTACACCTGCGGCTTGGGCTTCGGCTGCATCGCCTTCACGGCGAGCGCGGCGAAGCCCTCGGGCCCGATCCTGATCACGACCTCGGGGAGCAGCGCGGCGTGCTGGGGCTCCAGTCCGACGGTACGGGGATAGCGCCGGGCCTCGGCGTCCAGGCGCCCGCTGAAGATCTCGGCGACCTGTTTGTACGCGCGGTACTGGAGCAGCCGCGCGAAGAGCAGGTCCCGTGCCTCCAGCAGCGCGAGATCCGCCTCGTCCTCCACCTCGGCGGTGGGCAGCAGCCGGGCGGCCTTCAGATCCAGCAGTGTGGCGGCGACCACGAGGAACCCGGTGGTCTGGTCCAGGTCCCAGTCGGGGCCCATGGCCCGGATGTGCGCCATGAACTCGTCGGTCACCTTGGACAGCGCGACCTCGGTCACATCCATCTTGTGCTTCGAGATCAGCTGCAACAGCAGATCGAACGGCCCTTCGAAGTTCGCCAGCCGCACGGTGAACCGCCCGTCGTCGGCTTCGGACTCACCGTCGGTCTCGGTGGCGGGCTCGGCGGGCTCACCGTCGGGCTCGGCAGCCTGCGCGACGACCGCGCCGGGCGTTTTGGGCGCCACCTCCTGCACCGCAGGAGCGACAGCCGCCGTCGCGGGCGCGGGCACTGCGGCCTCGGGCGCGGG
>NZ_FMDK01001028.1 GCF_900091995.1 Streptomyces sp. MnatMP-M17 | reverse complement strand
GCCGCCGTCAGGGCCGCCGCCGGGCTGATCCGGCCCGACGGGATGGGACGGTGCGGGCGGTCCACGGCGTCCTCGTCGCGGTCCGCCCAGTCGTTGAGAGCCATGCCCGCCTCGTACAGACAGAGGGAGGCGCCCACGGCCAGCGCCGTACCGCGGTTGGGTCGTGCGCCGAGGGCCGCCGCGCCGGCCAGGGCGTCGCCCGGGACCGTGAACAGGGCCGACACCCGCAGCAGTTCCGCCCAGGCCCGCACCCGCCCGCGTACGTTCACCGGCTCTCCCGCAGCCGTTCGGCGAACGCCAGCAGCGCCTCGAACTGCTCGGCGAGCGCCGCGGGCCCGCTGTCCGGATCCTTGAAGTAGAAGCCGAGACCGGGCAGCGGACCGCTCAGTCCCGCCTCGTGCGCGCGCGACACCAGCCGCGCCAGGTCGAGCACCAGAGGCGCGGCGAGCGCCGAGTCGCAGCCCTGCCAGATCGTCTGGAGGATCATCCGCGAGCCGAGGAAGCCGTCGAAGGCGATATGGTCCCAGGCCGTCTTCCAGTCGCCCAGGGCCGGCACGTCGTCGATATGCACCTCGCCCTCGGGCGCCGTGCCCAGCGTGTCGGCGAGTACGCGCTCCTTGCCCGCGTTCTTGGCCGCCGCCGCCGCCGGGTCGGCCAGCGCCGCTCCGTCCCCGCCGCCCAGCAGATTCGTGCCCGACCAGGCCCGTACGGTCAGGGCACGCTGCACGAACATCGGGGCGAGCACGGAACGGAGCAGCGTCTGGCCTGTCTTGCCGTCGCGGCCGGCGTGGGGAAGTCCGGCGGCCTCGGCGGCGGCTGTGAGGGCCTCGGTGCGCAGCCCGGTGGACGGTGTGAAGTTGACGTACGAGCAGCCGGCCCGGACCGCCGCCGCCGCGTACAGCGAGCTGGCGGGCAGCCGCGGATCGTCCGGCGCCGGGCTGGGCTCGGTGGAGGAGACATTGACGACGACGGTCCGCGCGACGCCCGTACGGCGGGCGAATCCGGTGATGTCGTCGGCGAAGGCGGCGATGAGTTCCTCGTCGCTCCTGGTGTCGCCCGGCTGTGGGCCGCCGGTCCTTATCTCCTGGTCGGCGGCGGTCAGTTCGGCGTGGATGGCGGCGGGCAGACCGTGCGGCAGCACTCCCGCGACGGTCAGCTCCTCGGCCCGCTTGGGCAGCGGACAGCTCGCCGTGTCATGTCCGCCGAAGACGAGTGAGGAGAGCGCGGGCAGGCCCGTGCCCGCGAAGGGCGCGGTCTCGGTGACCATGCCCGTCGCGGGATGCAGGCCGGCCGTGACCGCCGCGCATCCCGCGACAGCCGTCGTGGCGACGGAGCCGCGCGCTCCGACGAACCAGACTCCGGTGCGTACTGCAGTCGATTCCGTACCGCTCGTCGTCACGGGCTGCCTCCCTGCCGATGGTGTGGTGGTGGTTGATGGATGGTGGTGTCGGTGCCGGCCGGTGGTGATTGGTGGACGGCGGGCGGGGGGTACGGCGCCTCCCCGCCCGCCGCCGGCTGACGGGCCGTCCGTCCTAGGAGTACCTAGGAGGCCGGCAGTTCCTTGAGCTGGATGTTGCGGAAGGAGGCCTGGTCGTCAGCGCCGTGGTTCTGCAGACCGATGTAGCCGTCCTTGAGGCTGCGCGCCGGGTCCTGGTTGGTGAAGTCGTTGATCTTCGCCCCGTTGAGGAAGACCTGGAGACGCTCGCCCTGGACCCTGATCTCGTAGCTGTTCCACTGCCCGGGCGGGCGCAGCACCCGGTCCCTGGCCTTGAGATCGGCCGACTTGAAGCCGTAGACCGAGCCGGTGGTGCGGTCCGGGGTGTCGGTGGCGTCGATCTGCACCTCGTATCCCTTGTCCACCGCGGACCACGGGTCGTCGGAGGCCGGGAAGCCCACGAAGACACCGGAGTTGTCGTCGCCGTCCAGCTTCCAGTCCAGCTTCAGGGAGTAGGACTTCAGCTCCTTGGCCTGGTACCAGAGCAGACCCATACCGCCCTCGGAGCGCAGTTCACCGTTCACGACGTTGAACTTGCCCGGTCCGGCCTGCTTCCAGCCCTCCGCCGTCTTTCCGTTGAAGAGGTCCCGGTAGCCGGTCTGCGGCTTGCAGTCGGCCTTCACCTGGCCGGCCGCGTACCGCAGTCCGCCCAGCAGGTGCTGGCGGAAGGCGGCGTCCGCGTAGGACTCCTTGGTGTGGCCGCCGCCAGTGTAGAAGGAACGGCCGCCCCCGTACGTCTGGCACCAGGCGATCGGGTGGTCGCCCTTCATGGTGCCGCCCCGGTAGGTGGTCTCGTCCAGGGTGGCGAGGACCCGTGCCTGCTCACGCGGGTTGGTGCGGTAGTTGTACCACTCGTCGGTCCGCTGCCACTCGTCGTCGAGATGCGCGGTCGACGGGTGGTCGTGGTCCTCGACGCGTACGGTGGCCGACTGGATCTGCGGATGGCCCTGGAAGTACGCGCCCACCAGACCGCCGTAGAAGGCCCAGTCGTACTCGGTGTCGGCCGCGGCGTGCACACCCATGTAGCCGCCGCCGGTGGCGACATAGTTCTCGAACGCCTGCTGCTGGTCGGCGTTGAGGACATCACCGGTGGTGGAGAGGAACACCACCGCGTCGTACCTGGCCAGGTTGCTGGTGGTGAACTGGGCGCCGGTCTCGGTGGAGTCGACCTTGATCCCGGTGGTCGCTCCCAGCTCCTTCAGCGCGGCGATACCCGTGGGGATCGCGTCATGGCGGAATCCGGCGGTCTTGGAGAAGACCAGAACGCGCTTCTCGGTCCTGCCGGGCTCGGCCGTGGAGAGCTCGAAGTCGTCCAGGTCGAAGAGCGCGCCACCGCCCACACCGCCCTTGAAGACCAGGAACAGCTCGGTGGTCTTCTTCGGTACGGAGCGCAGCGGTACGTCGACGTCCTGGAAGGTCTCCCAGCCGCCGGTGATCGGAACCGGCGTGGAGCCGAGCAGTTCGCCGGTGGCGGAGCCCGTGCGTACCTCCAGGAATCCGCCGGCGCCGCCGGAGGAGATCCGGGCGGTCAGCGTCTTGGAACCGGTCAGGTTGTACGGCGTGAAGGAGATCCAGTCGCCGTCGTCGATGTCACCGACGGTCTTGCCGCCGTTGGCCGGTGCCTTGTCGTAGGTCCTGATGCCGGAGGAGGCGCTGAAGTGCTCGGCCTGCCGGTGGCGCGGCTGGAGCTGCGCCTGGTCGTGGCTGGTGAGCGCGGCCTGGCCGCCGCCTCCGCCGTCGGTGTACTCGGCGTCGATGACACCGAAGATATTGGCGTTGGGATCGTGCTCGGTGTCGGCGGGCGCGGTGATGGTGCCCTCACAGCCGTTGACCGAGGTGATCGGGTGGCCGTGGCTGTCATGGCCCAGGATGTAGCGGACGATGACCTTGGAGCAGTCGATCGGGCCGTTGTCCCGGTCCTCCCGGTCCTTGACCTTCACCTTGAACGGGATGGTGTCCCCGAAGTTGAAGAGGTGTCCCTCATTGGGCAGATCGAGCTCCACCTCGGGCGCGGTGTTGCCGACGACGATCCGTACGGACGCCGTCGCGGTGCGCTCCGTCGGGTCGGTGACGGTCAGCCGTGCGGAGTAGGTGCCGTTCTTCTTGTACGTGTACGTGGGGTTGGCCTCGGTGGAGGTGCCTCCGTCGCCGAAGTCCCACGCGTAGGTGAGGGCGTCGCCGTCGGGGTCCGAGGTGCCGGCGGAGGAGAAGACCGCCTTCAGCGGGGACTTGCCGGACGTCTTGTCGACGGTGGCCTCGGCGATGGGCGACTTGCCGCCGGTGGAGTTCTCGATCCGGTAGAGGGCCGAGTGCTCGTCACCGCCGAACCAGGAGAGCCCGTAGTCGAGGACGTAGAGCGCGCCGTCGGGGCCGAACTCCATGTCCATGACCTGGGTGCCGGTCCACGGGAAGGGATTGATCGAGCCGACCGTACCGTTCTCGTCCTGCTCGATCCGCTTGATCCACTGGCGGCCGAACTCACCGGCGAAGAAGTCGCCGTCATAGGACTCGGGGAACTTCACCGGGGAGTCCAGGTCGGCGTCGTAACGGTAGACGGGACCGCCCGTCGGGGACTCGGAGCCGGAGCCGAACTCGGGCACGCTGGCACCGTCGTACGGGATCCACGCGGGCTGGGCCGGCGGCAGGTCCGTCAGTCCGGTGTTGTGCGGCGAGGTGTTCTTCGGTGCCGCGCAGTCGAAGGCGGCGCCGGAGGCCTGGGTCGCGAAGTTGTAGTCGATGTACGCGTCGTTGTCGCCCGTGCAGTACGGCCAGCCGAAGTTTCCGGCCTTGGTGACCCGGGCGAACTCCACCTGACCGGCCGGGCCGCGGGTCGGTGAGGCGGCGCCGGCGTCGGGGCCGTAGTCACCCACGTAGACGATGCCGGTCTTCTGGTCCACGGAGATACGGAACGGGTTGCGGAACCCCATCGCGTAGATCTCGGGCCGCGTCTTCTCGGTGCCGGGAGCGAAGAGATTGCCCTCCGGGATGGTGTACGAGCCGTCCTCGGCGACCTTGATACGGATGATCTTGCCGCGCAGGTCGTTGGTGTTGCCCGAGCTGCGCTGCGCGTCGAACGCCGGGTTGCGGTCCGGCCGTTCGTCGATCGGCGTGTAGCCGTCGGAGGCGAACGGGTTGGTGTCGTCACCGGTCGACAGATAGAGGTTGCCGTCCGCGTCGAAGGCGATGTCGCCGCCGACATGGCAGCAGGTGCCGCGCGAGGTGGCGACGTCGAGGACCTTCTTCTCGCTCGCCTTGTTCAGGGTGCCGTCCTCGTTGAGCGTGAAGCGCGAGAGGCGGTTGTACCCGTCGAAGGGAGCGAAGTCGGCAGCCGTGCCGTTCTCGGGCGCGTCACCGGCGGGGGTGTTGAGCTTGGGCGCGTAGAAGAGATAAATCGCGCGGTTCTCGGCGAAGTCGGGGTCGACCCCGACGCCCTGGAGACCTTCCTCGTCATGGTTGTAGACGTCCAGCGTGCCGGCGACGGTGGTGTCTCCGCCGGCGTCGGTGATCCTCAGTGTGCCGTCGCGCGAGGTGTGCAGCACCTGCCGGTCCGGCAGGACGGCGAGCGACATCGGCTCCCCCCCCCCCCC
>NZ_FMDK01000314.1 GCF_900091995.1 Streptomyces sp. MnatMP-M17 | reverse complement strand
CTCGCGTGCCCGCAGTGACATCAGCCGCTGCCGCGGCGGGCGCTCCCTGATCCGGCCAGACCCAAACGAAAGACCCTAGCCCCCCGCCCGTTTACTCTTGGCCGGTGATACGTTCCCGCCGCAGGCTATCCGGCCGTCTGCTCGCCCGCCTGTCCGCCGTCGTCCTGTTGTCCGCAGCGGCGGGCTGTTCCGCCACGTACGCGGCGGTGTCGGCCGCGGTTCCCAGCCCGTCCCCGGGAGAGGCCGCGCTGTGCCGTGCGCTGCACAAGGAGCTGCCGGAGAACATCGGTGACCTCGGCAGGAACGATCCCGAGCCGCGTTCCGAACTGACCGCCGGGTGGGGGGACGCCGCGATCGTACTGCGCTGCGGTGTCCCCCGGCCCGACGGAATGAGTGATCCGCAGGCGCAGGCGGTGGAGGCGGACGGCGTCAACTGGATGCTGGAGGAACGCGACTCGGGCCCGCGCTTCACCACCACATACCGCGAGACCTATGTGGAGGTCACTCTGGACGCGCGGTTCGCGCATGACTCCACACCGCTCGCCCGGCTCGCCGCGCCGATCGCGAAGACGATTCCGTCGAGCCTCTAGGACGTGCCGTAAGACGTGCCGTAGCGGAACAGGGCGCGGAGCGGCTCAGCGCAGTCCGGTCGGGCGGCGCAGCGCCGCCTGGATCAGCCGGTCGATCAGCTCCGCGTATCCCACACCGCTCTCCTGCCACATCCGCGGATACATGGAGATCGGAGTGAAGCCGGGCATCGTGTTGATCTCGTTGATGACGAACTCGCCGTCCTCGGTGAGGAAGAAGTCCGCGCGGACCAGTCCCTCGCAGGACGCGGCCTCGAACGCCTCGACCGCGAGCCGCCGTACCTCGGCCGTCTGCTCCTCGGTGAGCGGCGCGGGCACCAGTCCGGTGGCCGAGTCGATGTACTTGGCCTCGAAGTCGTAGAAGTCGTGCGCGGTGACCGGCGGGATCTCGGCCGGCACACTGGCCCGCGGCCCGTCCTCGAACTCCAGCACTCCGCACTCGATCTCGCGCCCGCGCAGCAGCGACTCGATCAGGATCTTGGGGTCGTGGCGCCGCGCCTCGGCGATCGCCTCGTCCAGACCGGAGGGACCGTCGACCTTGGTGATGCCCATGGAGGAGCCGGCGCGCGCGGGCTTCACGAAGAGCGGCCAGCCGTGCTCGGCGGCGAAGTCCACGATCTTCCTACGGGCGCCGGCGCCCTGGGAACCTTCGGGGCCCTGCTCCCAATCGCGGGGCCTGATCACCAGATACGGGCCGACGGGCAGCCCGAAGGAGGTGAACACCCGCTTCATGTACTCCTTGTCCTGCCCGACGGCCGAGGCGAGGACACCCGCGCCGACATACGGCACACCGGAGAGTTCCAGCAGGCCCTGGAGGGTGCCGTCCTCACCGTAGGGACCGTGCAGTACGGGGAAGACGACATCGACCTCGCCCAGCGCCTTGGGCACGGAGCCCGGCTCGCTGTAGACGACCTCGCGGTTGCCCGGGTCGACGGAGAGGACGACGCCGCCGTCGGTGGATTCGGCGATCTGCTCGACGCTCGGCAGTGTCCGGTCGGCGATGGCCATCCGCTCGGGATCGTCGGCGGTCAGCGCCCAGCGGCCGTCGGTGGTGATACCGATGGGCAGGACGTCGTACTTCGTACGGTCGATGGACCGCAGTACGGCTCCGGCCGTGACCACCGAAATGGCGTGCTCGGAGCTACGGCCGCCGAAGACGACGGCCACGCGCGGCTTGCGGAGCTGCTGCTCAGGGCTCTGGGAGGAGTTCTCGCTGCTCATATCGCGATGAGCGTACCTGTTGGTAGCGCCCGAGTCAGCGTCCGTCGCACCCGAGTCAGCGTCGGTCGCGGCCGAGTCAGCTGCGCTCGGGCTTGGCGCTGCGCGACATCAGCTCCTTCAGCGCGACAAGCGGCGGTTTCCCGTTGTGGACGATGTCCACGACCGTTTCGGTGAGCGGCATGTCGACGGCGTGGCGCCGGGCCAGATCGAGCACGGACTCGCAGGACTTGACGCCTTCCGCGGTCTGCTTGGTGACCGCGATGGTCTCCTGGAGAGTCATCCCGCGGCCGAGGTTGGTGCCGAAGGTGTGGTTGCGGGAGAGCGGCGAGGAGCAGGTGGCGATCAGATCGCCCATGCCGGCGAGCCCGGAGAAGGTGTGCGGATCGGCGCCCATGACAAGGCCGAGCCGGGTGGTCTCGGCGAGCCCGCGGGTCATCAGCGAGGCCTTGGTGTTGTCGCCGAGTCCCATGCCGTCGGCGATTCCGACGGCGAGCCCGATCACGTTCTTGACCGCGCCGCCGAGTTCGCAGCCGACGACATCGGTGTTGGTGTACGGGCGGAAGTACGGGGTGTGGCAGGCGGACTGGAGCCGCTGGGCGACGGTCTCGTCCTGGCAGGCGACCACGGCCGCGGCCGGCATACGGCCGGCGATCTCCTTGGCGAGATTGGGTCCGGTGACCACGGCGACGCGCTCGGCCGGTGCCTTGGCGACCTCCTCGATCACCTCGCTCATCCGCTTCGCCGTGCCGAGTTCGATGCCCTTCATCAGGGAGACGAGCACGGTGTCGGAGGGCAGGACGGGCGCCCAGGCGGCGAGATTCGCGCGCAGTGTCTGCGAGGGCACGGTGAGTACGGTGAACTCGGCGCCGTCGGCGGCCTCGGCGGGATCGGTCGTCGCCCGTACTCCCACCGGGAGTTCGATTCCCGGCAGATAGTCCGGGTTGATCCGGGTGGTGTTGATCGCGTCCACGACTTCACGGCGGCGGCCCCAGATTGTCACCTCGCATCCCGCGTCGGCGAGGATCATGGCGAACGCCGTGCCCCACGAACCCGCTGCGAAGACCGCGACCCGCGTCACTTGGACCCCTCTTCCGCGGCCTTGCGCCGCTGTTCCGCCCTGGCCTTGCGATGGTCGTACAAGGCCGTGGGCACCGGCTCTCCGCGTACCTCGGAGAGCAGTTCCGTGATGGCGGCCATGATGACCTCGGTCGCCTCGCGGAGCAGTTCAGGGGTGGGCTCCTGGCCTTCGAACCGGGAGAGATCGACCGGCGGTCCGGCCAGCACCTTCAGCGTCTTGCGCGGAAAGAACTGGAAGCGGTTCTCCTTCGCGTACGGCGGCATCGCCAGATTGGCGCCCCACTGCGCGACGGGAATGACCGGCGCCTTGGTGAGCAGCGCGACACGGGCGGCACCGGTCTTGCCGGTCATGGGCCACATGTCGGGATCACGGGTGAGGGTGCCCTCGGGATAGAACGCGACGCATTCACCGCGCTCGATGGCGTCGACGGCGGCCCGGAACGCGTCGAGCGCGTCGGTCGTCTCGCGGTAGACGGGAATCTGTCCGGTACCACGGAGCATCATGCCGACAAAGGAGCCCTGGAAGAGGCCCGCCTTCGCCAGGAATCGTGGGACGCGTCCGGTGTTGTACTGGAAGTGCGCGTAGGAGAGGGGGTCCAGATAGGAGTTGTGGTTGACCGCGGTGATGAATCCGCCGTCGGCCGGAATGTGCTCCAGGCCCTGCCAGTCCCGCTTGAACAGAACAATCAGCGGCGGCTTTGCGATGACGGCCGCCAGGCGGTACCAGAAGCCGATTCTGCGGCGGGACACTCGGACACCTTCCTTTTCGCGCCTGGCTCTTTGCCCGGCTGCCGGGGGTCAAGTGTCGCCCCGGGCCCCTGCTCTGTCGAGGACACCGTACGCCCCGGTTCCCGGAGCGGCCCTGCGGGCCGTCACGGTGCCGGGCCACAATAGAGGGCCGATACATATGGACGGAGAGTTCGCCACGGACACCGACCCGACCGGGCGCTGGTCCCTGGTCGTTCCGCTGAAACCGCTGCGGCTGGCCAAGAGCAGGCTCGCCGGGACCGCGGGCGAGGCGCTGCGGCCCCGGCTCGCTCTCGCCTTCGCGCAGGACACCGTGGCCTCGGCGCTGGCCTGCCCGGCTGTTCGGGATGTGGCGGTCGTCACGGACGATCCGACGGCGGCGGCCGAGCTGGCGGCGCTGGGCGCGCGTATTGTGCCGGATTCGCCGGGAGACGGGCTCAACGCGGCGCTGGCGCATGGCGCGCGGGCGGTCAGGGCGCACAGACCGAGGGCCGCGGTGGCCGCGCTCAACGCGGATCTGCCGGCGCTGCGGCCGGCGGAGCTGGGCCTGGTGCTGGCGGCGGCGGAAGCATTTCCGCGTGCTTTTCTGGCGGATGCCGCCGAAATCGGTACGACATTGCTGGCGGCGGCGCCGGGCACGGAATTGAATCCGGCTTTCGGCGGTCCGTCCCGGCTTCGGCATTTGTCCTCGGGCGCGGTGGAAATTGTCCTGGCGGGGGTGGATTCCGTACGGCGGGATGTGGATACGGGTGCCGATCTGCGGGTGGCCGCGGAGCTGGGGCTCGGTCCGTACACGGCCCTGCGGTACGCGGCCCACGGACCGCTTCCCGCACGGCGGCCGGGGCTCTGATCGGCGCCGGCGACCGATACGCTGCCGCCATGCAGGCCACTTCGTACACCTACGACTCCAAAACCCGCAGCGGGAGCGTGCTGCTGGACGACGGCACTCCGCTGGAGTTCGACGCCGCGGCGTTCGACGCGGGCGGGCTGCGGATGCTCCGTGTCGGTCAGCGCGTACGGATCGAGACGGAGGGCGAGGGCACCGGCCGTCGCGTCACGCTGGTGACGCTGTATACGTTCTGAACGTTCCGGCCGAATACGTTCTGAACGTTCCGGCCGAACGGCCCGTGTATCTCAGTGATCTTGCGCAGTGATCTCGTACAACGCCGCGGGCCGGGCTCCCCGGAAGGAGCCCGGCCCGGCGCGTGTGGCCCTGTGCTGCTTACTGCCCCCTGGCGACGGTCTTCTTCGCGGTGGTGGTCCGCGAGGTGGCCTTCCTGGCGGGGGCCTTCTTGGCCGTCGCCTTCTTGGCGGGCGCGGTCTTCTTCGCGGTGGCCTTCTTCGCCGTGGCGGTGGCCTTCTTGGCGGTCTTCTTCGCCGTCGTGGTCTTCTTCGCGGCCGTCTTCCTCGCGGCCGTGGTCTTCTTCACGGCGGTCTTCTTCGCCGCCGTGGCCTTCTTCACCGCGGTCTTGCGCGCCGCGGTGGTCTTGGCGGCGGCCTTCTTGGCCGCGGCCTTCACGGTCGGACGGGCGGAAACACCGCCCGAGAGGCTGCCCTTGGGGGCCTTCTTGACGGCCACCTCGCCCTTGGGGAGCTTCTTCGAGCCGCTGACCAGGTCCTTGAAGCCCTGGCCGGCGCGGAAGCGCGGCACCGAGGTCTTCTTGACCCGCACGCGCTCACCCGTCTGCGGGTTACGGGCGTAGCGCGCCGGACGGTCCACCTTCTCGAACGAGCCGAATCCGGTGACCGAGACCCGGTCTCCTGCCACGACCGCGCGGACGATGGCGTCCAGTACCGCGTCGACCGCGTCCGCGGCCTGCTGACGGCCGCCGACCTTGTCCGCAATCGCTTCTACGAGCTGCGCCTTGTTCACGTCTTCCCCTTCGGAGACATTGCCAGAACGAAAGTGTTCAAGCTTTTTCGCACGTTAGGCAGATATATACCGCAAATCAAACACGAAACGGGCTAATCACCCTAGTGCCGCAACGAAGTCGACCTGGCGGAGATCCGCGGAGGTCACTCACCTTCGGGGAAACGACCCTCGTCGAGGTCCTTCATCAAGCGGTCCAGACGCCTTGCCGCGTCCGGGAGATCGTGTTTCGCCGCGGCCGTGATGACCAGCAGCTTCCGGGAGAGCGCCATCCGTACGCCCTCCGGGACTTGCAGCTCGCGCACCCTTGCGTGCGCTTCCTTCAGTTGTTCGGCGACTAACCCGTAGAGCTTGAGTTGGCTGTCGCGTTCCATGCACCGATTGTGCCATCTGGGGCGAGTTGTCGCCCGAGGGGGGCTCAACAAGCAACTGCACCCCCTGCCGGGAGGCAGGGGGTGCAGTAGGGGAAACGCGCTGTTCAGACGGTAATTGTGCGTGGTTTGAAGGACGGCCTGGCGGCCTCGTAGGCGGCGATGGCCGCTTCGTTCTGAAGGGTGAGACCGATGTCGTCAAGGCCGTTCAGCAGCCGCCAGCGGGCGTTCTCGTCCAGCTCGAAATCGGCCGTCAGCCCGGCTCCGTCGGCACCGGCCGCCCTGACCTGGCGTGCCTCGAGATCCACCGTGATCGCGGCCTTGGGATCGCTCTCCACGAACTCCCAGAGGGCGTCGACGACGGACTGCTCCAGAACCACGGTCAGCAGGCCGTTCTTGAGCGAGTTGCCGCGGAAGATATCGGCGAACCGGGAGGAGATGACGGCCTTGAAACCGTAGTTCTGGAGGGCCCAGACGGCATGCTCACGGGAGGAGCCGGTACCGAAGTCGGGGCCCGCGACCAGCACCGTCGCGCCGGTGTACACGGACTGGTTGAGGACGAACGCCGGATCCTTGCGCCAGGCCTCGAACAGCCCGTCCTCGAATCCGTCGCGGGTGACCTTCTTGAGCCAGTGCGCCGGGATGATCTGGTCGGTGTCGACATTGCTGCGGCGCAGCGGTACGGCGCGGCCGGTGTGGGTGGTGAAGGCTTCCATGGTTATCGCGCTCCAGCGGGCGTACGGGCGCCGGCATCGGCGTCGGACAGATCGGCGGGCGAGGCGAGATGGCCCAGCACGGCGGTGGCGGCGGCGACCTGCGGCGAGACGAGATGGGTGCGCCCGCCCTTGCCCTGCCTGCCCTCGAAGTTACGGTTCGAGGTGGACGCCGAGCGCTCGCCGGGAGCGAGTTGGTCGGGGTTCATGCCCAGGCACATCGAGCAGCCGGCGTGCCGCCACTCCGCGCCGGCGGCGGTGAAGACCTTGTCCAGGCCCTCCTCGACGGCCTGGAGCGCGACGCGTACCGAACCGGGAACGACCAGCATCCGTACGCCGTCGGCGACTTTGCGGCCGTCCAGGACGGAGGCCGCCGAGCGCAGGTCCTCGATACGGCCGTTGGTGCAGGAGCCTACGAAGACGGTGTCGACGTTGATGTCGCGCAGCGCCTGCCCCGCGGTCAACCCCATGTACTCCAGGGCCTTTTCGGCGGCGTGGCGCTCCGAGGCGTCCTCGTACGAAGCCGGGTCGGGGACCTGCGCGGAGAGCGGCGCGCCCTGGCCCGGGTTGGTGCCCCAGGTGACGAACGGGGCCAGTTCCGCGGCCTCGATGAAGACCTCGGCGTCGAAGACCGCGTCGTCGTCGGTGCGCAGCGTCTTCCAGTACGCGAGCGCCGCGTCCCAGTCCTCGCCCTCGGGCGCGTGGTCGCGGCCCTTGAGATAGGCGAAGGTGGTCTCGTCGGGGGCGATCATGCCCGCCCTGGCGCCGGCCTCGATGGACATGTTGCAGATGGTCATCCGGGCCTCCATCGAGAGCTTCTCGATGGCGGAGCCGCGGTATTCGAGGATGTAGCCCTGGCCGCCGCCGGTGCCGATTCTGGCGATGATGGCGAGGATCAGGTCCTTGGCGGTGACGCCGTCGGGGAGTTCGCCCTCGATCGTGATCGCCATGGTCCTGGGACGGGCCAGCGGCAGCGTCTGGGTGGCGAGGACATGCTCGACCTGGCTGGTGCCGATCCCGAACGCCAGCGCGCCGAACGCGCCGTGTGTGGAGGTGTGGCTGTCGCCGCAGACGACGGTGGTGCCGGGCTGGGTCAGCCCGAGCTGCGGGCCGACGACATGGACGACGCCCTGCTCGACATCGCCCAGCGGGTGCAGCCGCACGCCGAAGTCGGCGCAGTTCCTGCGGAGCGTCTCCAGCTGGATCCGGGAGACCGGATCGGCGATGGGCTTGTCGATGTCGATGGTCGGGGTGTTGTGGTCCTCGGTCGCGATGGTGAGGTCGAGCCGCCGGACCGGCCGGCCGCTCTTCCGCAGACCGTCGAAGGCCTGGGGACTGGTCACCTCGTGCAGCAGGTGCAGATCGATGAAGAGAAGGTCGGGCTCGCCCTCCGCGCGCCGGACGACATGATCGTCCCAGACCTTCTCCGCGAGTGTCCTACCCATCGCTTTCCCTCCGGCCGGTCCGTCGTGTCCGGCACTCCTAGAGACATATGGGCCCGCGTCCGCTCCCCACGTATCCGAACGCCGGCTGAAGGCCCGTGGTCCGCGGGCCGTACATACAGGTTGGCAAGTTCCTTGGGAAATTGAACTTGCGTTTCACAGAGTGAGACGCAAGTATCGTTTCATGGACAACTCTAGCGGCGTCGGCGTTCTCGACAAGGCTGCTCTGGTATTGAGCGCTCTGGAGTCCGGTCCGGCCACCCTCGCCGGACTGGTCGCGGCGACCGGGCTCGCACGTCCCACGGCCCACCGGCTGGCCGTGGCACTGGAACACCACCGGATGGTGGCGAGGGACATGCAGGGCAGGTTCATTCTCGGCCCGCGGCTGGCGGAGCTGGCCGCCGCCGCCGGCGAGGACCGGCTGCTGGCCACGGCGGGACCTGTACTCACCCATCTACGGGATGTGACCGGCGAGAGCGCGCAGCTCTACCGCAGGCAGGGCGACATGCGGATATGCGTGGCCGCCGCGGAGCGTCTCTCGGGGCTGCGGGACACGGTCCCGGTCGGCTCCACGCTGACGATGAAGGCCGGTTCCTCCGCGCAGATCCTGATGGCCTGGGAAGAACCGGAGCGGCTGCACCGCGGTCTTCAGGGAGCCCGTTTCACGGCGACGGCGCTCTCGGGCGTACGGCGCAGAGGCTGGGCCCAGTCGATCGGTGAGCGCGAGCCGGGCGTGGCCTCGGTCTCGGCGCCCGTGCGCGGCCCGTCGAACCGTGTGGTCGCGGCGGTCTCGGTATCCGGACCGATCGAGCGGCTCACCCGGCATCCGGGCCGTATGCACGCGCAGGCCGTGATCGACGCCGCGGGACGGCTGAGCGAGGCGCTGCGGCGCTCGGGCTGAACCCCTCCCCGGTCGTGCGGCGGCCGTCAGCCGTGCCGGCGGCGGCAGTTGGGGATGTGAATACGAGAAGGCCCTTCGCGTACGAAGGGCCTTCCCTGTGTGGTACCCCCGACCGGATTCGAACCGGCGCTACTGCCGTGAGAGGGCAGCGTGCTAGGCCGC
>NZ_FMDK01000315.1 GCF_900091995.1 Streptomyces sp. MnatMP-M17 | reverse complement strand
ACGCCGTGGCCGGTATCCGCCACGGTCCGCCGTGGAACGCAGGTCCACGGCCCGCCGTGGAACGCAGGTGTCCGGGGAGGGGAGCAGGGGTGCTCGGAGCGATAGGTCTCGACGAGAGACAGGAGTCCGCCTACCGCGCGCTGGTGGCGATCGGCGCCGCGGAGGTCGCGGATCTGGCCCATCGGCTGGCGCTCCCCGAGCCGGACACCGAACAGGCCCTGCGCCGGCTGGAGCGGCAGGGCCTGGCCGCGCAGTCCTCGTCCCGTACCGGACGGTGGGTCGCGGCGCCGCCCGCCGTCGCGCTGGGCGCGCTGCTCACCCAGCACCGCCATGAGCTGGAACAGGCCGAACTGGCCGCGGTGCTGCTCGCCGAGGAGTACCGCGCGGAGGCCACCGAGCCGGCCGTGCACGATCTGGTCGAGGTCGTGACGGGCGCGAGCGCGGTGGCCCACCGTTTCCTTCAGCTCCAGCTCGGCGCGGCCGAGGAGGTCTGCGCCCTGGTCACCGGAAAGCCGGTGGCCGTGACCGGTATCGACAACGAGGCGGAGGAGCGCGCGGCGGCGCGCGGGGTCGCGTACCGGGTGGTGATCGAGCGCGAGGTGCTCTCGCTGCCCGCCGGTATCACCGAACTCTCCGCGGCGCTCGGGCGCGACGAGCAGGTCCGGGTCGTCGAACGCGTGCCGACGAAGCTGGTGGTCGCGGACCGCACTCTGGCGATGGTGCCGCTGACGGGCCGTGGAGCGGAACCGGCGGTCCTGGTCGTCCATGCCAGCGGGCTGCTGGAGTCACTGGTGGGGCTGTTCGAGTCGGTCTGGCGGGAGGCGCTTCCGCTGCGGCTCGGTGCGGACGGCGCGGTGACGGAAGGCCGGATGCCCGGTCCCGACTCCACCGATCTGGAGATCCTGTCGCTGCTGCTCGCCGGGATGACCGACGCGAGCGTCGCCAAACAGCTCGACCTGGGGCTGCGGACCGTACAGCGCCGAGTGAAGGGCCTGATGGAGCTGAGCGGAGTGACGACACGGCTCCAGCTCGGCTGGCACGCGTACGAGAAGGGCTGGGTGACGCGCGGTCTGCGGGAGTGAGCCCGTCGCGTGGTGGCGGTGATTCCTGGTGCCGGTATGGCGTGGCGCAAGTGATTCGTGGTGCCGGTGTCGCGTGGTGCCGGTGTTACGTGGTGCCGGCGGTGGGCCGGATCGTGGGACCCGTGGCGGATGCGCGCGGTCAGGTACCCGTGTGACGCTGGGATCATGACCCGATTCAGCGAGCCCGAGCGCGCGTATCTGAGGACCCAGCGACTGGGACGGATGGCGACCGTCGATCCGAAGGGACAGCCGCAGGCCAATCCGGTCGGCTTCTTCCCGCAGGACGACGGCACCATTTTGATCGGCGGGCTCGCCCTCGCCACCACCAAGAAGTGGCGGAATCTCCAGACGAATCCGAAGGTCGCGCTGGTCGTCGACGACATCGTGAGCACGGACCCATGGACGGTGCGCGGTGTGGACATCCGAGGTGAGGCGGAGCTGCTGACCGGTCCGCACGACCTCGGCGCGCACTTCAGCCAGGAGCTGATCCGTATCCATCCCCGGAAGATCCACAGCTGGGGCCTGGACTGAAGCAGCAGGCGCCGGAGGCCGAGGCCGGACCCGCCCGGGCGCGGAGGCCGAGGCATCCGCCCCGGCCCCGACGCCCACCTCCACGGCTATCTCGTACGGCCGCTCCGCCCGCCGCGCTTGGCCTCCATGGCCGCCCGGCCCTCCGCGCCCTTGCGCTTCCACTCGCGCCGGATCTCACCGCGCAGCCGGGCATCGGTCTTGGCGATGATGCGCTGGTTCTCCCTCAGCAGCTTGCGGTAGCTCTCCAGCCGTCGTACGGACAGCGAACCGTCCTCCGCCGCGCCGAGCACGGCGCAACCGGGCTCGGACACATGGGCGCAGTCATGGAACCGGCACCGCTTCGCCAACTCCTCGATCTCCGAGAAGACCTGCCCGACTCCGGTCTCCGCGTCCCACAGCCCGACGCCTCGCAGCCCGGGTGTGTCGATGAGCACTCCACCGCCCGGCATGGCGAGGAGATTGCGTGTCGTGGTGGTGTGGCGTCCCTTCCCGTCGACCTCACGGGTGGCCTGTACATCCATCACATCGTCCCCGAGCAGTGCGTTCGCGAGCGTCGATTTTCCCGCGCCGGAGACGCCCAGCAGCACACTCGTACCGGCCGACAGCACGGCCGAGAGCACCTCCACGCCCTCCCCCGTCGCCGCGCTGACGGCAAGCACCTGCACACCGGGCGCGGCGGTCCGTACGTCGTCCACAAGATGGCCCAGCACGCTGGGATCGCCCACGAGATCGGCCTTGGTCAGCACGATCAGCGGGAGGGTCCCGCTCTCCCAGGAGAGTGCCGACGTACGCAGCAGCGCATCACCGCTGGAGCTGGACATCGCGAGTGCGAGGAACCGCTCGATCCGCCCAAGGTCCAACTCGACCGCGAGCGACACACAGATGACGACGTGATCGATATTGGTGGCCAGCACCTGGCCCTCGGAACGCTTCGACGACGTCGACCGTACGAAGGCCGTACGCCGAGGCAGCAGCGTCCGCACGTACCGCGGATCACCGGACGGATCAACCGCGACCCAGTCCCCGGTGCACACCACCTTCATTGGATCTCGCGGCACCACGAACTCCGTGTCAGCACGCGCCAGACCATCCGCGGTCACCACGTCGCACTGGCCACGATCAACCCGCACGACGCGGCCGGGCAACAGCCCCTGCCGGGCGTACGGCACGAACTCCTCTTCCCAGCCCTCGTCCCAGCCGTACGGGGCGAGCGGATGCGAAGCGGACGAAGCCTCAAAAGAGGCAAAAGCGAAAAACAAGGGGAAACCCTTCACAAGGGTGGCCCCGGCACACGCGCCGACGAGGCGCGGAGAAGAGAGATCGGTCAGCCGGAGACCACAGGAATGGGAACGATGAGCCTCTGAACCTGGGCAGCGCCCAGCGCAACGACAGTCATCAACGTCCTCACCTCCTGCTTCCTCAACGGCCCGACACAGCCCCGTTACGGCACCGCTCGGCCAAGGCCCACCGTAGCCGGACCCCGCCGCACGACGCGAGCCATTTTCCTGCCCCCGTCACGCAGCCAGCGTCATCTCACCCAACACGCCAGTTGCCGGCCCCTCAATCTCAACCACCGGCCTCCGACAGCTCACCTGAACACCGGACAACGTCGAAAACTAAAGTAGCCACAATAATCCTTCGGTAGGACAGCAGATGCTGTCCTAGGATCCCGTGGACCGAGGCACTTGGCGAAGCCGTAGTTGAGGTGTAGGAGCAATCCAGACCTACGCATTACAAGTCCCGGCAAGATCATGCCGCTTACTGACGACCGGTCACGCCTCGCCCTGTATCGGCAGTTCAGAAGCCTGCGTCCTGAGCCGCACTACTACCCGATGGCGATCCCGCTCGCCGCCACGGGGCCGAACGGCCCAGCGCCCGGACCGTGGGGCAGCCGGCGGTCCGCCATCCACCCGGCTCGCTCCTGCCCGTGCGGGTCCGCCTCGCCCCCGACCCGTACCGGGGGGGACGGACACCGACGGCAGGACGGCTGCGATTACCACCGGTACCAGCGTGACCTGCCCCCGCTGGGGCCGACACCGCGTACGAGAAAACCAACCAGCCACAGAGCCAGTACGGCCAGGGCGATCCACCAGAGAACCTTCACCGCGAAACCCGCGCCGAAAAGTATCAGGACGAGAAGCGCCACCAAAAGCAGTGGAACCATTTCAGTTTCCTCCTCATGACCCGGCTGCCCCGAATTCCTGTGTTCCACAGAACGGTTTTCCCAATCTGGGTGCCGGAACGACTTCGCTGCTTCGCCGTCACAGGCCGAACCCGGGCTGTACGGCTTCCTGCCCGAGATCAGACCGGGGGGATGCGGCCGCGCCAGGCACCGCTCTCCCTGCCTCGCTCCTCGATGAACTGCTTGAAGCGCCGCAGGTCGCCCTTGGCCCGGTGATCGATGATGCCGACCATGTCGGCGGCCTTCTCCGCCATGCCCGTGGGCTCGACAATCATGGCGAGGTGGACCCGAGTGTGGGCGTCGCCCAGCCGCTGGAAGGTGACGACACCCTCCTGCTTCACCTCCCCCGACACGGTGCGCCAGGCGACTCGCTCGTCCGGGATTTGATCGATGATTTCCGTGTCGAACTCCCGGCGGACACCGGCGACACTTGTGATCCAGCGGTTATGTCGCGCGTCGAGCTGAGTGATCTGCTCCACGCCCTCCATGAACTGCGGAAATTCCTCGAATTGCGTCCACTGGTTGTACGCGGTATGGACCGGTACCGTTACGTCCACGGAATCCGTGATCGTGCTCATCAGATGCCTCCTTTGAGAGAAGGGTGCATGAATCGGGTATCCGTTCCGCGAGAGATAAAACACCGGCCTCGATACGAAGCGCGGGCGCGCTGCACGCCGAAGAGGGCCGCGGGATCTGGACGCCGCACGCGCCGCGGCCTGGTCTTCACTGCCCGCTGGGAGGCGCCGCGCAATTCGGCCCGTCGGAACGGAAGCCGATTGGCCATGTGCCAGAACGTGTCTGACGGCCCGCCGGCCAGGACCGGGCCCCGTCGTCAGGGCAGTACGGCCAGCGTGAAGGGGTGCCCGGCCGGGTCCGAGTAGAGACGGGTGTCCCGTGGCCCGCCGTTGTCCTTGGTGTCCAGGGGCCGGGCACCGAGGGCGATCAACTCGCGCTCCGCCTCGTCGATCTCCTCCCGTGACACCATGAACCGCAGATGTGGCTCCTGGGGGCTCTCGGGCCGCGGCCAACTCGCTGGCATGTAGCCGTGGTCCCGCCGGACCGCGAGATGGAACCCGGCGTGGCCGATGATTTCCAAGAAGTCCGGATCCCTGCCGACGCGGATCTCGGCACCGAGGAAGGACGAGTAGAACTCCGCCAGTTCGGCGGGCTCGGCACAGTCAAGGACGAGAACACTGGTCTTCGTGACGGTCATGCTGCTGCGCCTACCCCGTGTTGTCATCCACACGCGGGGAGCAACGGGCAACTCGTACCGTCGCATCCTGCGCGATACGCTTCTGCCCGGGCTCGTACCCCGGCGGTGTCAGTCGTCCGGCACGTCACACTTCTCCAGCGGACGGACAGCCGGCCCTTGCCGCACCGATCCGTCGACGCCGAAACGGGAACCGTGGCAGGGACACTCCCAGACGGTCTCGGCATCGTTGAAGGCCACCAGGCACCCCAGATGCGTACACCGGGCGGACACGGCCTGGACGACGCCGTCCGCGTCCCGGTAGACCGCGCGGCGTCGGCCATTGACACGTACCACTGCGCCGGTGCCCGGCGGGATCTCCGCGACCGAGTCGACGTGCGTGGTACGCAGCCGGTCTCCGACGAAGTGCTGCGCGACATGGGCCTGTTGCTTCAGCAGAGCCGGCGCTTCGCGCAGTGTGCTCGCCAGCCGCCGCGGGTCGTAGAGAGCGGCCCACGGCGGCTCATCGCCCTCGATCAGCCCGGTGAGAAGTCGGCCGGCCATGACGCCGCCGCTCATGCCCCAGCCTCCGAAGCCGGTGGCTACGTACGTGTGGCGGGAGCCCGCGTGGAAGGAGCCGACGAGCGGCACGGTGTCGGTGGAGTCGTTGTCCTGCGCGGCCCATCGGTATGCGGTGTCACCGACGTGGAACCGGGCGTGCATCCAGGCGTCCAGACGCCGAAACCCTTCGCGGGGGTCGCCGGTGCCAGGGGTGAAGCTTTCGCCGGTGACGATGAGCAGACGGCGGTCCTCGTCGAGCGGTGCGGTGCGCACCGACCGCTTTCCCTCCTCCTGCGTGATGTACATGCCGGTCGGGGCGAGTCCGGCGGCGACCGGGGCGGCGACCACCAGTTCTCTGCGCGGGGAGAGCCGCGCGAAGATCAGCGCCCTGTCGAAGACGGGAAAGTGGGTGGCGACCACCACGTATCGAGCCGTGACAGTGTGGCCCGACTCGACGGTGACCTGACAGGGGGACCCCTCCGACAGGCCGGTCGCACGCGAGCGTTCGAAGATCAGGCCGCCCTTGGCCCGGAGATCCACCGCGAGGGCGAGCAGATACCTGCGGGGGTGGAACTGTGCCTGCGCGTCCACTCGGACGGCGCCGCTCACCTCGAACGGCAGCCCGACGCGGTCCACGTACGTCGCCGGAAGCCCGGCCGCCGCGGCTGCCTCGGCCTCGGCCTTCAGCTCGGGGACGGCGGCGGGGTCCGTTGCGTAGGTGTAGGCGGGGGCACGCTCCAGGTCACACGCGATGCCGAGCGTGGCGACGATCTCGGCCACCCTTTCCACCGCGCCCTGCTGTGAACGCGCGTACAGCCGAGCGGCGTCCTGGCCCCGTGTCCGGCGCAGCCGGTCGTACACCAAGGTGTGCAGCGCGGAGACCTTGGCGGTGGTGTATCCACTGACTCCGGTGGCGATCCGGTCGGCCTCCAGCACGGCGACCGTCCGGCCGGTGCCGGCCAGCTCCCACGCGGTGCTCAACCCGGCGATGCCGCCACCCACCACAGCCACGTCGACGGTGATGTCTTCGTTCAGGGGCGGGTTGTCGGTGGCGTCGGCGGTCGCCATCCAAAACGATTCGTCCTGTCCGGGCAGGGACCGCTGATCAGTCATGTCGGCCTTTCAAGGGGGTTGGTTGTGCCAGGAAACAGCCTCATTCACGCGCCGCTTGGGTCGTGATACGGGCCACCACGGTGCCGGGGATCAGGGTCGCACCGCGCAGGGCGGGAGCCGGGAGTGAGAGCGGAGTCTCCCTGCTTACTCTCTCCCGGACCGCCCAGGAGGGGACGCGACGGGGGCCCGTCGCTCACCGCACCCGCGTCCTGTACTCGGCGCGGGGGGCGGTCCCGTATCCGGTCCGATGACGGTCGGCCTCCTGGCGTCCGTCACCGCCTGTCTCCCGGCGTCCATCACCGCTTCGGGTGGGTACGTAGTCGGCGACATGCACGTCGCCTCGCGCCAGGTAACCGGTGATCAGGCCCGCCAGGCCCAGGACCGCCACCACGATGAAAGCCCCGAAGCCGCCGAAGTAGCCGGCGAAACCCAATGCCAGGCCGGTCATGAGACCCGCCATAGTTGTGTTCATCGTATGCGCCCTTCTCATGTCGTGGCTTCTTCCCGCACGCAGTTCCCGGCCGCACGCCCGGGGGGAGGGGAGGTCTGCGGATCACTCCACGCGTTCGTCCCGTTCGTCCTCGCCCCCCGGCAGATCAATGTCGTCGACAGCGATGTTCACCTCGACGACCTCCAGACCGGTCATGCGTTCCATCGCCGAGATGACATTGACACGGACATTGGCGGCGACGTCGCCGATGGGGAAGCCGTAGTCGACAACCACGTCAACGTCCACAGCCGCCTGGCGCTCGCCCACCTCGACGTGCACACCGCGGGTGACGCTGGGCTGCGCGCCCGGCACCCGCTCACGGACGCCCCCAATGGTCCGCGCCATTCCGGAACCGAGGTTGTGGATGCCCGGGACCTCACGGGTCGCCACCCCGACGATCTTCTCCGCGACGCTGTCTGCGATCGTGGTCCGCCCGCGGCTCTCCGGCGGGGGAAGGCTGCCCTTCGAACCTTGCTGCGCCGATGTCTCGTCGGCAGCCCAGCGCCCTTCAGCAGCCGGGCGGTGTGTCGTGTCCGTCATGACATGCTCCTGAGGGATGCGAACGCCTGTTCAGTGCCCATCAATGGTTGGACACCAAAAAACCGAAATCGTCACACTTATCCGTTCTGCGCATCACGTAAGCTCGAAACGTGGGTGCCCGGCCCGACCGTAGTGACCAGGCACACCGAGTGCGGCGGCGGTCACGCGGCCCACGAAGCAGTCGCTCGGGAAGCGAACAGTGGATGCGAAGCAGGGAAAGCGCTCACCACCCCGACGGCGTGCGACTCCGATTCCGGCCACCAGGCCCGATGCGCCAAAGGCCGAGCGGATCGGTGATGCCGGCGACGACCTGGGCGGCCTGGACGACGGGCTGTTGATCGCCCGGGCATCCGAAGGCGACGACGACGCGTTCGCTGTACTGGTCCACCGCCACAGCGCACCGCTGCTGGCACTGGCGTACCACATGCTGGGTAACCTCCCGGACGCCGAGGAGGCCGTGCAGGACGCCTTCATCAGCGCATGGCGGCGCCTCCCGGAGTTCCGCGGGGACGCCACCTTCCGCACGTGGATGTATCGCATCGTCACCAACCGATGCCTCAACGTCCGTCGCGGGCAAGCGTTTTCGGTGTCTTTGGAAACCGTGCCCGAACCGACGGCGCACGACGCCGGCGGCGAACCCGCCCGTGCCGCCGAAAACGCGGCTGCCACGGCCGCGTTGGCCCAGGCGCTCCACGACCTCCAGCCCGGCCAGCGCGCCTGCTGGATCCTGCGGGAGCTTCACGGACTGTCGTACGAGGAGGTCGCACACGTCCTGGGCGAGAGCGAACAGACCGTACGCGGCCGGCTCTTCCGGGCGCGCCGCACCCTCATGAAGGAGATGTCCTCATGGCGCTAGACGAGCCCCGTGCCACACATCGGCGCGACGAGCCGGCTTCCCCGCGCCAGGACCCAGACGCTGCAACGCTCGTCGGGAACGAGCGACTGCCCTGCGGGCGACTGGTCAGCCACATCTGGCAGCAGGTGCGCGCGCCCATCGACCAGAACGACCCCCACACGGCCGACTGCGTGTTCTGCCGACAGGTGATCGAGGGGTTGACAGCCCTGGACAACGCCACCGCGACACTCCGTGCCGAACACCCCGGCGCTGACAGCGTCGCGCGGCGGGTCATGCGCGCGGTACGTGCCGAGGTGCGGCTCGGTCGGCTGCTGCCCTTGGACGATCCGGCGCAAGAACTGCGGATCGCGGAGACCGCGGCGGCGAAGGTCCTGCGCGGGGCCGCCGACCGCGTCTGCGGAGTGCGCGCAGCAAGTTGCCGCCTCAGCCCCGACGACGGCAGCAGAGAGGTGACCGTCACCATGACCCTCGCCATGACTCTCGACCAGCCCCTCATCGGCCGGGCCGCCGCGGTGCGCCGGGCCGTCGCGTACTCCGCCGCACAAGGGCTCGGTATCGCCATCAGCGCCATTGACCTGAGGATCGTGTCCGTACTGGCGCCTCTGACACCCACGGTCTCCGCCGAAGCCTCGGAACGGAAGAGGAGCGGACTGTGACCCCGGGAGACACAACACGCATCGAGCACACCGCCGCCCGGGCAGCGCTGGCGGTCCCCGGGGTGGCCGAACTACAGCCCGGCCTCCGCCAGGCCCTGGCCAGTGCCGCCAACCGGGTCCGGGAGGCCATCGGCTCCCCGGCAGTGTCCTCCGCGGCCGGCATCCACGTCGAACGCACCCCCGGATCCAGGGCCTTGCACGTTGACGTCCGTTGCGTACTCACCGACGACCGCCGCGCTCTGGACACCGCACGCGACGTCCGCGAGAGCGTCCGATCGGCGGTCGGTTCACACGTAACCCGCCACGGCATACCGGAACCCGTCACCGTTGTCGTCACCGTCACGCGTATCACCGAACACCGTCCGTCACTCCAACCAGGGGACCACCGGCCCGTAACACCAACGGCGGCTCCCACCGGCCCCGTGTAATGCCGCGTCTCAAGGGCGGCAGGGACCCGACGAGATCCCCGGTCGGTACGCACGCTCCCCGGCCGTCCCGAGTGGTCCCGCGTCCCCGTTGCGCCGACCCTGGAAGACAGGGCGGGCGCGATTCCATCCGACGGACGACGTGGTGGTGGCTCCATGGCCGTAATGCGAACGGACAGACCTCAGCGCACACTGGCGATCCCCGGCGTCTACGCTCCGCAGCAGGACTCTCACCTGCTGATGCGGGCCATTCGCAACGAGGGCGTCGGGCCAGGCATGGACGTGCTCGACCTCGGCACCGGGACCGGAGTCCTGGCCCTGGGCGCGGCCCGGCTCGGCGCCCGGGTGACAGCCATCGATGTCTCGCGGCGGGCGGTGCTGTGCGCACGTGTGAACGCCGTGTTGTCCCGCCAGCGGGTCACCGTACGCCGCCGTGACGTGTCCACGATCGCGTCGGCGTACGGCGGGCGCTACGACGTGGTGATCAGCAACCCGCCCTACGTACCGACGCCCCCGGTCGGACTCCTGCGGAGCGGAGCGGACCGTGCCCGGGACGGCGGACACGACGGGCGGGCCCTTGTGGACCAGGTCTGCGCCTGCGCCGCGACCGCACTTCGGCCCCGTGGCGTGCTGCTCATGGTCCACTCCGGCCTGTGCGGGACCAAGAGCACGATTGACCGGCTGGCGGAGGACGGCCTGCGCGCGCAGGTCAGTGACCGCGTGCTGGTTCCCTTCGGGCCGGTCATGCGTTCCCGACTGGCATGGCTGCGTGAGCGAGGCCTGCTGGACGAAGGACAGGACACGGAGGAACTGGTGGTCATACGTGCCGAACAAGCCTGAAAGCCCTCGCCGGATACGCCTCGGACGCCACGGTCCGATGCTGGTGGAAGGACCGGTCACCGTCACGGGCGACGACGGTGTGAGCGTCACCTCGGAACGCTTCATGGTGGCGGTGTGCACGTGCCGCCGTAGCCGCGCCTATCCGTGGTGCGACACCAGCCACCGCCGCAGAGCGCCCGAGCCGCTCAGACGGCCCGGTCGTACGGACACCACGCCTGGGGCGGACGGCTCCCGCTCCACCTGCGACGACAAGGGCGGAGATCCGGAATGACCGCGACGGCGTACATCGAGTCCCGACTCACCCGCCCAGGACTGCCGACACCGCGCGGTGACCTGTCCGCGGCGGTACTCGCGTCCCTGCGTGACGAGGAGTGCCCGCCACCCGGGCCGGAGGCACTGGTGTCTGCGGCCGATCCCTACGGCGGGGATGTCCAACTCGCGCTGTACGCACTGTATGAGCTGCACTATCAGGGGTTCGACGGCGTCGGCGACGACCGCGAGTGGGATCCGGACCTGCTGAGGCTGCGCGCTGAGTTGGAACAG
The DNA here is from genome assembly GCF_900091995.1 of Streptomyces sp. MnatMP-M17. Taxonomy (GTDB): domain Bacteria; phylum Actinomycetota; class Actinomycetes; order Streptomycetales; family Streptomycetaceae; genus Streptomyces. The sequence continues at coordinate 2,441 of NZ_FMDK01000315.1, read as the reverse complement.
CACTACCTCGACGCTCTGCGAGCGGACGCGTCGGGCGCGGCGAGCGCCGACGCGGCCCTGGCGCGGATCCTCGTGGAGCCCGCCGACGAGGACGCGGGCGTCAGCCACTATCTGCAGCATGAGGGCCGGCTGGAACAGCTACGCGAGTACGTGGCCCTGCGTTCCCTGTACCACCTCAAGGAGGCGGATCCGCATGCCTGGGTGATCCCGCGGCTCCACGGGCGAGCCAAGGCGGCCATGGTGGCGGTGGAGTTCGACGAGTTCGGTGCCGGGCGCGCCGAGCGCATGCACGCGCGCCTGTTCGCCGACTTGATGGATGACCTCGGCCTGGAGCGCGGTTACGGCCGCTATGTCGACGAGGCACCCGCGGAGGCGCTGGCTCCGGTGACCATGATGTCGCTGCTCGGCTTGCACCGAGCCCTGCGGGGCGCTCTGATCGGCCATTTCGCGGCCCTTGAGGTGACCTCCTCACCAGGCTCGCGCCGACTGGCCGAGGCGATGCGCCGCACGGGCGCCGGACCGGCTGCGGAACGCTTCTACGACGAACACGTGGAGGCCGATGCCGTCCACGAACAAGTCGTCCGGCACGAGATCGTCGCGCCTCTGCTGGCTGACGAACCTCATCTGGAACCGGACGTGATTTTCGGCATCGAGGCCACCGGCCTGCTGGAGGACCGGCTCGGCGCGCACCTGCTGCACGAGTGGCGGCGGGGACGGTCCGCCTTGTGCCCTCCGCAGCGGCCGGCCGAGGACGGCGAAAGGTAAGGCCCGGGGCTTGAGCGGCCGAGCGGCGAGAAGGGGAACAAGCGAGCCGCCCGGGCCGACGTCTGCTTCGAGAGGATTCGAGAGGGGCACTTCAAGTACACATCGACGGGACCGGGCAGACGACGCATCCACAAGCCGCCGACGCTGCGGGAGGTGAGCGCCTGCCGTCCCTGGCTGACGGCCGAACTCCGGCTGATCGGCCCACATGTGGTCGTGGCGCTCGGCGCGACCGCCGCGAAGGCGTTGTTCGGGCCGTCCTTCAGGGTGACCAAGGACAGAGGCGCGCTGTTTTCCCCAGGCGAATGGGGTGATGGGACCGGGGGTAAGGCGTGCGCCCTGGCGACGATTCATCCTTCGGCGGTCCTGCGCTCCGATGAGCGTGAGGCCGCGTACGCGGGACTTGTGTCGGACCTCCGCGTCGCCGCGGCTGCTCTGCGCTGAACGACTCCCGGACCGATGCCTCCCCGCTCATGGAGGTCTCATGGCACGGGTCATGGAGGTCTCATGGCACGGGCCCGGTCGCGCTGCGAGGGCCGGGTTCACGGCGGAGGCAGCAGGGTGCCCAGCGGGCCCAGGTCCAGATTGAGGTCTTCCATCGTGAGGTCGTAGCGGTCACACAGTTCCGTCATACGGTCATGGAGCAGCATGAGGGTCATCCCGATGCGCTCTTCCTGAGCCTCGGTCAGGTCACCTTGGTCGACGCGATGAAGGGCCTGCCGTTCCATCAACTGCCGTAGCAGCTCGACGATGGTGAGTACCAGTTTCACCAGGTCGCGTTCGACGGTGTCCTGGTCGGTATGCAGTCGCCGGGAGAGGCGTTGGGCCCGGTCCTCGGAGGCGGGGAGATCGTCCGGGCCCGCGGGCAGCAGGCGGAAGACATCAGAGGCGGCCTGCGTGACCTCGTCCAGGTCGTGTATCGGCGATTCGTATGTCCGATCTCGGCGGTTCATGGCGCTGTTCCCGCTGCTTGTCCGGGACGACGGGCTGCGGCAGAGGCCTCCAGCGACCGCTGTTCCGTGCGGATGGAGACAATGAGGGCTCGCAGAGAGATCCGTACCAGATCGACGTCCGCGATGGAGAGCGTCAGGTCGCCCGTCAGCACCACACCTCCGGTGAGCAGCCGGTCGAGGAGATCGATCAGGGCGATCTGCCGGCCGGCGAGAGGGTGCGCGTCGTCGTCGGCCCACGGCCGGCGGTCGACGGGCTGGGTCGCGGGGCGGGGACTGTGGGTCACTGGGTTCCCGCCTCCGGTTGCGTTGGTCCGGCTCCGGCGCCGCCTTCGTGGTGGCTCTCCTGCGCGTCGTTGGTGTCGTCCGAGGCCGTGAACGAGTACGGAGCCCACGGTCCGGTGATGTCCACACGTATGCCGTCGAGATTTCCGGCGGTGCCAAGGAGCCGTTCCTGGAACTCCGCGCCGCCTTGCCGAGGCACGAGATAGGCGTTGTTGGAGACGTTGTAGCCCGGCCCCGTGGCGAGCTCGCCCTCCTGGAGGCGATGCTCAACCCGGTCGACGGCGAGGCCGCGGGCGGCGGCGTCGATGCTCAGGACCGCGTCACGGGCCGCCCGCCAGGCATCCTCGCCGGACCTGCGCCGGCGCTGACGGCTGCGCAGGTAGTCGCGGCCCGGACTCGCACCGGTCGCGGCCGACACGGCCGCCGGGGCCGGGGGGCCGGGGG
>NZ_FMDK01000529.1 GCF_900091995.1 Streptomyces sp. MnatMP-M17 | reverse complement strand
GCGCCCCGCGTCCTGTGCCCCTGTCGCGGCCGTGCCCGTCCCACGTCTGGTCGAGGCGGGCAGCGACCGTCATAGAATCTACAGCAGTGTAGAAGATCATAGGAGAGGCGCCCGTGGAAGCGCGCAGGCGCCGGGCTCAGTAGCATGAACGGCTGCCACGCGGCGCGGTCGCGCGGCTGGAGGGAGACATCGTGAGGGTGCACGGCGGTCCGGACGGCCGGGACGGTCCGGACGAGCGCCCGCGCCGACGCGGCCAGGGCGAGCTGGAGTCCCTGGTACTCGCCGCGCTGCGGCAGGCGCCGGGGCCCGTCACGGCCGCCTGGGTGCAGGAACGGCTCGGCGGGGATCTCGCGTACACGACGGTGATGACCATCCTGACGCGGCTCCAGGCCAAACGCGCGGTCACCCGGGAGCGGGCCGGGCGCTCCTTCGAATGGCGTGCCGCCTCGGACGAGGCCGGGCTCGCCGCCCTGCGGATGCGGAAGGTGCTGGACGCGGAGGCGGACCGCGAGGCGGTCCTGGCCCGGTTCGTCACCGCGCTCTCCGCGGACGACGAACGGCTGCTGCGCGATCTGCTCGGCCTGCCCGAGGACCCCGAGGACGAGGCGGAGGGCTGACGGGGTGGGGGTGTTCGTCTTTCTGCCGCTCGTCCTGCCGCTGACCGCGCTGCCCGTCGCGCGCCTGGCCGAACTCCATCTCCATCCTCGTGTCGCCACCCGGCTGCTGTCCGGGCTGGCCGTTGTGCTCGCCCTGTGCAGCACGCTCTCTCTGGTGCTGCTGGTGGTGGTCGGTACGGCACAACTCCCCGGCAATCCGCTGCCGGACGCCTGGTCCGATCCCGAGGTCCGCGAGGCCGTCCCGTACGACGAGATCGCGGGGAAGGCGGCGATCGTCGCGCTGGCCGCGGTCGCCGTCGGCTGTGTGGCGGCGGCCGGACGCCATCGCCGGGTACGCCGCCACGCACATCGCGCCCTGGCCGGGCTGCCCGACGGCGAACTCGCCGTACTGACCGACAAGGCGCCCTACGCCTACGCGCTGCCCGGTTCCGCCGCGGGACAGCTGCCGGACGCGGGTGCGGATGCCGGAAGTCGGCGAGGACGGGGGCGTGGACATGGCCGTGGGCGGGTTGTCGTGTCCACTGCCATGCTCGACTGTCTGGACACCCGGGAGCGTGCCGCGCTGGTCGCCCATGAGCAGGCTCATCTCAACGGAGGCCACCACCGGTATCTGCTGGCCGTACGGCTGGCCGCGCGCGCCAATCCGCTGCTGCGCCCGCTGCGCGCGGCGGTCGCCTACACGACCGAGCGTTGGGCGGACGAGGAAGCGGCCCGGGTGACCGGCGAGCGTACGGTCGTGGCACGGGCCATCGGCAAGGCCGCGCTGGTCTCCCGCGGCACGCCCACACCGACGCTGGCCGGCTTCGCCGCACCTGGCCCGGTGCCGCGCCGGGTGGCGGCCCTGCTGGAGCCCGCGCCCTCCGCGGTGAACTGGTGGCCGTCGATGTCGACCGCGGTGGGCCTGGCCGTCTGGACCGCCGCGGCCGGAACGCTCGGCTCCGCGCTCTCCTCGGCGAACGCCACGGTCACTCTCTTTCTCCTGCTGAAGACCGCCACGCCTCTGTGATGACCTCTTTGACGACCACTGCTCTCTGACACGCGTGGTCAGCCGGCTCCGTGCTCATTCCACAAGGGCGGCTCGGTGGGGGCCGGCCGGACGGGGCCGAACAGCGCCGCGCGTACGACACGCGGCGCGAACAGCACCGAGACCGGCGCCATCAGTGTGCTGGCGGCGCGGAACGCCTCTCCGACGACCGGATCGCCGGGCGCGCGCTGCACCACCCGGGCGAGATACCAGGCGGCGGGACGGTTCACCAGCTGCGTCCGAGCCGCGTCGCCGCGTGCGCCCGGCAGCGCCCTGTCCGCCCCGGAGGCGATGTCCCAGGCCTGCCGTGAGGCCTTGAGCAGCGCGAGCTGCACCCGGCGTGTCGTGGGTGTACGGGCGGGATCGGCCAGCGTGTCGCGGAGCGCGACCGCGCCGATCGCGGCGACCGCCATGCCCTGCCCGTACACCGGGTTGAAGGCGCACAGCGCGTCGCCCACGGCGAGGAAACCGGCCGGGCGTCGGCCCGGACGGTCGTACCGGCGCCGTACGTTGGCCGTCGCGCGGAAGGCGTGTACGCCGGACTCCGGCCGGGCCTTCATCAGCCAGTCGTGCAGCACCGGATGCGGGAGTCGAGCCGTGAACTCGGTGAACTCCTCCTCGTCGGAGGGCGGTTCGCTTCCGCGCAGGCCCGAGAGCGTGACGAGATGGAAGCCGCCCTCAATGGGGAGAGCGACGCCGCCACGGGCCTGGCCGCGCCCGGGGACGAAGTAATAACCGACGCAGTCCGTCGTCCGGTCGGCGCTCCCACCGAAACTTCCGCCGGCATTCCCGGAGTCACTCCCGTCGGGCTGACGGTAGAGCCTGGTCGCGTAGGCGAGCCCGGTGTCGAGCGTCTCCTCGTGCGGCGGTTCCGCGCCGATCGCGGCCAGCCAGTCGGGCGCACGGGAGCCGCGTCCTGAGGCGTCCACGACCAGATCGGCGGTGAGCCGCCGTACGTCCTGACGGGTCTCGGCGCCGCGCTTGCGCACCTGTACTCCGCGAACACGTCGGGAGTTGCCCAGCAGTCCCACCACCTCCGTGCCCTCCAGCACCGTGATCCGCCGCTCGGCCTGCACCCGGCGCCGTACCAGCCACTCCAGCAACGGCCTGGTACCGGTGAGGAGATGGGCGGTGGCGGCGGTGCGCCGGTAGTAGCGGTGGCTCTGCCACTGCACGAGGTCACTGGGCAGGCCCACGCGCGGCGCGCCGTGCTCGCGCAGTTCGGCGACGATGCCCGGGAGCAGCTCGTCCAGCGCCCGCTGCCCGCCCTCCAGCAGGACATGGGTATGGCGGCTCTGCGGGACACCCGCCCGTGGCTCGGGTCCTTCGGGCAGGCGGTCACGCTCGACGATGGTGACCCGGTCGGCATGGGCGCTCAGCACATGGGCCGTCAGCAGAGCCGCGACGCTGCCGCCGATGATCACGGCGTGGCGAGTCCGGCGGCCGGGGGAGCGGTACGGACCGTCCCCTTCCGCCCCAACGGTCTCCACGTCTGCCGCGTTCACCATGCTTGTCCCTCCGGAAGTCCTGTACCGACAACGGGCCTGCCGCCGTGCCCGATCCGTGAGGGCTCAGTATTCCCGGGTGGCGATTCATGGATCACGACGACTGTGCGCCGTTCTCACCTTGTTCCGTGCCCCCTCGCCTCACTCCTTGTGGTACTGGTACGCCTCCGTCGCCGCCGCCGCGACCGCGTTCAGATCTCCGCCCGCCGAGGCGGTGACGAGCGCGGCCACCGCTCCCTCGACGAACGGAGCGTCCACCAGCCGTGCCCCGTCCGGGAGTTCGTCGCCCTCGGCGAGCAGTGTCTTCACCGTCAACACGGCGCTGCCGAGATCCACCAGAATCGCTATGCCCGCGCCTCGGTCCACCTGCGCGGCGGCGGCCGAGATCAGCTCGGAGCTGGTGCCGAGTCCGCCGTCCGGAGTGCCTCCCGCCGCCGCCACCGGCGCGGTCGCGCCGCCTCCCGCCAGCCCTCGGGCCATCGCGGCGACGGCCTCCGCCACCGGTCCGCTGTGCGATACGAGCACGATGCCGACCGGCTTCTCGATGCTCATGGCGTCGCCTCCGCCGTGTCGGCGAGCGCGGCGATCAGCAGGGCCGAGGAGGTCGCGCCCGGATCCTGGTGCCCGATGCTGCGCTCGCCCAGATAACTCGCCCTGCCCTTCCGGGCCTGGAGGGGTACGGTGGCCAGGGCGCCCTTCTCCGCCGCCTCCGCCGCCGCCCTGAACGATGTGCCGAGCGCCTCGGCCGCCGGCTCCAGCGCGTCGATCATGGTCTTGTCCCCGGCCTTCGCTCCGCCGAGCTGGGCCACGGCCGCCACGCCGGCGCGCAGCGCCTCGGTGAACTGCTCGTACGTGACCTCGGGAGTGTCACCGAGCGCCTTGCCCGTACGCCGTAGCAGCGTCCCGTAGAGCGGCCCCGACGCGCCGCCCACCGTGGAGATGAGCTGCCGTCCGGCCATGACCAGCACGGCTCCGGGGCCGGCCGGTGACTCCTTGCCCAGCTCGGTCATGACGGACCGGAAACCGCGCTGGAGATTGCTGCCGTGGTCGGCGTCGCCGATCGCCGAGTCCAGCTCGGTGAGCCGGCCGGCCTCACGCTCCACCATGGCGGTGGCGGCCGTCAGCCAGCGGCGGAAGAAGTCGGTGTCGAGCGTCCGGTCGGGTTTCTGATCGGTCACGTGAACTCCCTCGCCCGTGGATCGTGCCCTGCCGTGGTTCGTGCCCTGCCGTCCCAAGTTTCTGTGCCTGTCCTGCCGTCCCGGCCGGCCTTGCCTCTTCTTTGCCGTATTCAGCGGCCCCAGCGGAGCGCGGCCGTTTGCACCGGCGCGTCCCACAGGCGCAGCAGCTCCTCGTCCACCTGGCAGAGCGTCACCGAACAGCCCGCCATGTCGAGCGACGTCACATAGTTGCCGACGAGCGTACGGGCGACCGGGACGCCCCGCTCGGTCAGCACCCGCTGCACCTCGGCGTTGAATCCGTACAGCTCCAGCAGCGGTGTTCCGCCCATGCCGTTCACCAGGACGATCACCGGACTGGAGGGCCGCAGATCCTCCACCACCGTGTGCACGGCGAAGTCGGCGATCTCACGCGAGGTCATCATCGCGCGCCGCTCGCGGCCGGGCTCGCCATGGATACCGATGCCCAGTTCCAGCTCTCCCTCGGGCAGATCGAAGGTCGGACTGCCCTTGGCGGGCGTGGTGACGGCGCTCAGCGCGACACCGAAACTCCGCGAGCGGTCATTCACCCGCCGGGCGATCGCCTCGACCCGCTCCAGCGGCGCTCCCTCCTCGGCCGCCGCGCCCGCCAGCTTCTCCACGAACAGCGTCGCGCCCGTACCGCGCCGGCCCGCGGTGTAGAGGCTGTCCGTCACCGCCACGTCATCGTTGACCAGCACTTTCGCGACCTGGATACCTTCGTCCTCGGCCAGCTCGGCGGCCATGTCGAAGTTCAGGACGTCGCCGGTGTAGTTCTTGACGACGAACAGCACACCGGCGCCGCTGTCGACGGCGGCAGCGGCCCGCACCATCTGGTCGGGCACGGGCGAGGTGAACACCTCACCGGGACAGGCCGCGGAGAGCATCCCGGGCCCGACGAACCCTCCATGCAGCGGCTCATGCCCGGACCCACCCCCGGAGACCACCCCGACCTTCCCGGCGACGGGCGCGTCCCCGCGTACCACCACACGGTTCGCCACATCGACGGAGAGCTCCGGATGCGCCGCGGCCATCCCCCGAAGGGCATCCGCCACCACGGTCTCCGGCACATTGATCAGCATCTTCATGGGTGTCTCCCGGGTAGATTAGCAGCTATGCCTCTGACCATGGTTTTCGCAGGTCACATGCACTGTGGTCACTCTGCGATCTTGGCGGTCCCAGGCGCTCCGAAGCGGCTTTGGGCGGTACTGATGCTGACCAGTTGCTGACTTTCCTGACGCATGGTCAGCTCCTTGGGGGCGCGGGTGAAGATGCTCCGCGGCGGGTCCGCTGGGATCCAGTATCGATCCAACAGCGCCGCGCGGCACGGCCTGCGGGATAAGGGTTTGCACGCGAGGGGATACGTAGATCCGTTCGGGTGAGACGGGGGTGCTTCTGGGAGTCGAAGGCCGGATGATCAATTCCAACGGGCGATCCGCGCGGTGAGGAGTGAGAGCGCCCGTGATCGCTGTCTGACGAACAATCCGGCCATCCCGGCGGAGGGGATCGACATCGAGATCGCGTAGACGGATATCGGCCGGCAGCCGCCTGCTGATGCTGGGGATGGGCGTGGGGCCAAGCGGCTCTGTGGGCTGGCCGAGCATGGGGCAGTGGTCGCCAGGCAGTTCGTCGGGTGGGATGCCGAGGTGTTCCCGCACGATGCGGCGCATGTACTCGACAGGGAGAAGCTGGTCGTCCCGGGCCAGCAGGAATCTCGTGGGCACGTCCAGCCGGGCGGCCAGTGGCCATGGCGTTGTGAACCGGGTCGTCCTGTGCCGGGATCTATGCCTGAAGCATCACCAGCAGGTCCACGGCCAGCACGTCATGGCCCCACCTGCGCAGCTCGACCTCCAGCAGATGCCAGTGCCATCGGCCGGACGCGGCACGGGGAATCGTTGGCGATCCCTTCGGTAGCGGACGCCCTGCCTCAACACCGTCGCCCGGCCCGTCAGGGCGCGGCAGAAGAACGCCCCGCCGACAGGCCGGAGCCGTCCCTAGCGCCCAGGAGGACCTGGTCCACGCGGCGATGAGGCGAGAGCATCAGTGATCATGGTGTCGAACGATCCGAACACCCGTGCGGCCACACTCCATGTGAAGTCGGACAGCTTGCTGAAGGAAGCCGCGGTTCGCTCTGTAGAGGCCGACCGTGGCGTCTTATCCCATGCCACCCGCAGGGCGTACACCGAGAGCCAACGAGACCTCGCGAGGCTGGTGTGAACCGAGTTGGCTAGAGGTTGGAGGGTAGTGTGGCGACGAAGTTACCGCCCGACACGGAAAGTTACTTACTGTGAGCGCTGCTGTGGCCCCATCGACTTCGGACTTCTACTGCCATCAGGCCATCCCTGGGCTCACGCCGGTCAAGGTGGTGGTGGAGACCGAGGATGTGCTCGCGTTCGAGCACACCAACCCCGCACATCCGGTGCACGTGGTGGTGGTACCGAAGCGGCATATTCCGTCGCTGATCGACCTCGGTGACGGGGGCGCGGAACTGCTGGCGAAGGTTATGGCGGTGGTGCAGCGGGTCGCGGCGCAGATCAGGGAAGAGCATGGCGCGGCTTCTGTCACCACGAACGTCGGGCTCTATCAGGAGTCGCAGCATCTGCATTTCCACGTGTACCACCGTGGGGAGTCCGACGAGCAGATCCTGGCGATGTACGGGCACCACGACGGCTGAGTTCTACCGGGTGCGGCGGATGCGCCCCGACCTGGCCGCAGCGACGGTCTCTTGCGCGATCAGGTCGGCGGCACGGTGGATGGTTTCCGGGCCGGGCCGCTCCCGATTGGTCCGGCCGAGGCCGGCGGCAAGCTCCATGCACGCCTTGGCCAGAGACGCTCCGCCGTGCAGCTTGTCGTCGTCAGGTACCACGATGCACTGCCCGGGGTGTCGTCGCGCATAGGCGGCTGCGTTGTCGAGCTGGTCGCCACGGCTGACCGTCGCGGGTAGGGGGATGAGTACGGCCCGCTTGCCGAGCGCTTCGAGTTCGGCAAGCGTCGTTGCGCCGGCGCGTCCGATCACCAGGTCTGCCAGCCATAGGGCATCGGCCATCTCGTCGTGCAGGTACTCCAGTTGCCAGTACCCCGGTACCCCCTTGAGCGAGCGGTCGAGGTTGCCCTTCCCCCGGACATGAACGACCGCGAACCGCGCGCACAGGGCGCCAAGTTGGGTCTTTACGGCGTCATTGATGCGTTGGGATCCGCTGCTGCCACAGAAGATCAGCAGAACCGGAGCGCTGGCAGGGATACCGAGTCGCCGCCGCAGTCGCTCTGGTTCGCCGGAGGCCAGATCGTGGCGCAACGGCAGGCCGGTGACGGCGGATTTCCGGGTGAGCCATCGCGGTGTGCTGGCGGGCGCGGCGACGGACAGGCAGACCCGGGTGGCCATCCGGGCGACGATCTTGTTGGCGAGGCCGAGGGAGTGGTCCGACTCGTGGACCACGATGGGGACTCGGCAAAGCCAGGCCGCAATCCCGACAGGCACGGATACGTATGAGCCCTTCGAGAACAGGGCGTTGGGGCGTTCGCGTCGCATAGCCCTTGCGGCCACACCGATGCCGCGCAGCACTGTGAGCGGCATGAGCAGGTTGCTCCATGAACCATGGCGCTTCAGGCCCGCAGATGGGACCGGGCAAAAAGGGATGCCTGCCTTCTCCGGGTATTCGTGCTCGATGCTGTCCGGTCGCCCGAAGAACACCACTTCTTTCACGCCTTGTTCGGGAAGTCGGGCCGCCACGGAAAGGGCGGGGACGACATGTCCGGCGCTTCCGCCTCCGGTGATTGCGATTTTCATCTAAAGTGCACCTAGCCTGTGTGGTTGCGATTTATCGTAAGGGCTGCTTCAGGGTTTCATTGCTGCGGCGCCCGGCACTGTGATCAGGGTGTCCAGGCGATACCCGCTACAGGATCGATACCCGCTACAGGATTTGTCGGGTCGGCTGGATTCGAACCAGCTCCTCGGCAACACTTATGCCGTGCTCCAGCCCTTGAGCTACGACCCGTTGATGACTTCGATGCTACGGAAGGGGGGAAGTGCGGTCAATGCCACGATCGGCGTCGGTGGTGAATTCGAGTCACGCCCTTGCCTTTCCCTGGTCGTTCGCCTTTATTATTCGGCAGGGGGATTTCGATGCTCTGTGCGGTGATTATTTAGTGGCCGATTGTGGTGCCCTTAGCTGGGGATGCGGCCGGCTTAACGCAGATTCAGGGCGTCCGGGATTTGGCTGATTGGCATTCGGTGCGCCCTGGAGGTCCACCGGTTGATGAACTCGGCCTCGTCTCCGTCCTGTTGAGGGGAGAGGATCAAGGCGTGCGGGAGGCCGAGGAGTTTGGCGTAGCGGAACTTCTCGCCGGCCGGTTCGGGCCGGTCGTCGACGAGGATGGCTGCTCCGCGGTCGCGGAGGTGTCGTACGACCTGGTCGGTGCGTTCGCGCATGGCGGGCAGGTCGGGGCGCAGGACAACGATGTGAAGGTCGGCAGGCCCGGTTCCTTTTTTCCATCGGAGCCCGTCTTTGTCGCGTTGGAGGTCGGCGAGGGTCTGGAGGCAGCGGGTGATGCCGATGCCAGAGCAGGCCATGTACGGGGTGCGCGCGGTGCCGTGTTCGTCGGTGAAGGAGAGGTTCATCGGGGCGGCGTACTGGGTGCCGAGTTCGAAAACGTGGGCGAGTTCGATGGCGCGGGCCTCGCGGTAGTGTCCATCGTCGCAGTGGCCGCACCCCATGCCCGGGGCGGCTCGGTGGAGTTCGGTACCGATGGGTGACAGAGCTTCCAGGCCGGCGGTCCCCGACCAGGCGACGTTGTGGCGAAGGCCGGTGGCGCCGTCGGAGATGGCGAAGTTGTCCAGATGGGCGACGGAGGTGTCGAAGAGGGTGGTGGTTCCAGTGTAGTCCCAGGGGGTGAGAGTGCCGGCCTCCTTGCCGAACTGCTTGGGAAGTTGGGCTGAGCACAGGAGGTCGACGCGGGCAGCACCAGTGGCGGCGGCGAGCTTGCGGGGGCTGACCTGGAGATCCGAGCGGATCGCCACGGCGGCCGGGATGGTCGAGCCGTCATGGGCGGTGAGGGCGAAGGCGATGACGTTGACCACCGGGGCGTTCTGTGGGGTCGGCCGGGCCAGCAGAACGGTGTCGCCGCCGCGGTGGCCGCAGTGGTCGCAGACCAGGATGGTGCTCTGCCCGGTGTCGCCGAGAACCAGATGCTCGGTGGTCGGGCCGGCCGAGATACTGCCCCCGTCGGCTGCGGCCTGGAAGACACCGGTCAGGCCCATGCCCAGCAGGGCGGCGCGGCAGGCATCGTTGAGGAAGTCGATCGAGGTGCGCATCTCTTCGCGGGTGGTGTCGAAGGTGTAGGCGTCGGCCATGGTGAACTCTCGGCCGCGCATCAGCCCGCCGCGCGGTGCGATCTCGTCGCGGTACTTGGAGGTGCTGAGGAACAGCCGGACCGGGAGGTCGCGGTGGGAGCGCAGGTGTTCGCGCACGGTGGCGGCTGCGATCTCCTCGGAGGTCGGGGCCAGACACATCTGTTCGCCGCTCCTGCTGGTCGCGGTCAGCAGCGCGCCCTCCGACCGGTAGACGTCCCAGCGGCCGGACTGCTCCCACAGCGTGCGGCTTTGGAGGGTGGGGAAAGCGACGGTGTTCGCGCCGCGTTCCTCGAACGCCGTACGCGCGATCCGGGTGAGCCGGTCATGGACGCGCAGCCCCAGCGGCAGCAGGGTGAAGACGCCGGTGGCGTCGGTCTTGGCGACGTAGCCGAGCGATTCCAGCAGGTCCATGGTGGGGGCGGTGGCATCGGCGGCGCGGCGGCGTACGGGGGGCCACAGGCGGCTGGCGTACAGCGGGGTATCAGACACGAGCGATAGCTCCCATCACGGTCTTCGACAGTTCGCGCAGGTGCGCCGTGGTGGTACGGATGTCGTGGCGCCGGGCGCTGTCGGCTGCGGCAGCGCCCAGTGTGCGGCGTAGTTCGGGAGCACCGGCGAGTTGGTCGATGCGGGCGGCCAAGGTGGTGGCGTCGCCGGGCTGATAGGCCAGGGTCCCGGCGCCGAGGGTGTGGCGCAGGCCGGGCAGGTCGCCGTAGATGACCGGGAGTCCGTGGGCCTGGGCTTCGACAGCGACCAGACCGAATGCCTCCAACTGCCTGGTGGTGAACAGGAACGCGTCGAAGTAGGCGAAGCGATGCCACAACTCCTCGCGAGGCATGAACGGCTCGAACCGGATCCGGTGCGTGAGGCCGAGTTCGGCGGTCCGGGCCGTGAGGCTGGGCAGTTCGCTGCCGCTCCCGATGACGGTGAGGTGGTGCTCGTTGGCTGTGAGGGCCATGGCTTCGATCGCTGTGATCGTGGACTTGTTCGTGTCGAGGCGCCCCGCGTGCAGCAGGCGTAGCTGGCGCCTGCTGCTGGGCTGGATGGTGGGGTGAACCGGTACCGGGATGCCCCAAGGAACGGTGATCAGCCGGTCGTTGAACTTCCTCTGGGTGAGGGCGTTCACCTGGTCGGCCATGGCCGCGTTCGGTACGGCAACGGCCGTGCTGGCGGCTACGATCTCGATCAGCGCATCGCGAGCCTGCTCGTTCTCGGCGGCGGCGATCACATCGGTGCCGTGCGCGATGGAGATGAGCGGGGTGCTGCCGGCAGCACGGGCGAAGGCGAGCGCGAGTCCGAAGCCCAGGTGCTGGGCGTGGATGAGGTCCGGACGCCGCTCGCGCACCAGGCGCTCGACCTCCTCCGTCAGCTTCTCGGCGTACTGGGCGAAGTCCGGTCCGTACGGTCGCTTCGCCGCGGCGAGGTCGACGGTGTACTCGAAGGAGTGCTGCCATCCGCCGGAGCCGGGCAGGGCGAGGAACATGGTGCGGAAGTCGGGGGCAAGTCTCTGATAGACGTCGTTGCACCAGATGGTGGAGCCGCAGGACGGCTCCAAGGGCAGGTCGATGCCGGTCATGATGAGCGGTCGGGTCATCGTGCTTCTCCCGTGAATGCGGTGGGGCGGTACGCCCTGAGGCCGGCATGGAGCATGGCCGACACCCCGGCCCAGCCGATCGCGCAGGCGGCGTCGATGACCGACAAGCCCGGCTCGAAGCCCTGCTTCGGCCACGCCTGGGCGTAACGCGGGTGCCGACCCATGAATTCGTTCCAGGTGACGGTGATCTTGTGCTCGGCAAGTGCCACAGTGTCGAGGTACTGCCGCGTGCCGGAACCGGCCCATAGTTCGTGCTCGCCAGCGGCAGCGCAGATGCGGGCCAGGCGCTCGGTCTTGCCCTCGGCGGCGGTCGGGGACATTCCGGAGGTGAGGAGCAGGGAGGCACGGGAGCCGAGCGCGAGCGAGATCTGTGTTACGACGTCGGTGTTCAGGTCGGCCAGCCAGCGGTGGCCAGCCGACAGGGGCGGCTCGATGACCTGGAGGGCTTCTTCGTTGTACGGGCTACGTCCGTACGCCAGACGTAGCGTCTTGACCATGCTCGGCACGTCGAAGCCGTCGGCGATCCGTGTGTCACGGATGAGCTGCCCGGTGGTACGGGCCACGGGGACGGTGATCCAGGCGGGGCCGTTGGCGGTCTTGATCCGGTTGCGGTTCTGCCATCCGCCCTGCGTGAACTGCACATCGTCGTAGAGGGCGACGCTCGTGCAGGCGATCAGCGCTTCGCAGAAACCGAGCCACGGCAGGAACGGTGGCTGCTCGATGTAGATCACGGACTACTCCTGTTCGGTGCCGGGGTGCAGCAGCGTGAGCAGGGACGTTTCGAACGCCTCGAAGGCGCGGCCTGCCGCAGCGGCCGAGGGGTGCAGCCGCCAGCCGGCCGCCGCTGCGCGCTGACGCGTGTAGGTCTCGCCGAGATACCAGCGGCCTCGTTGAGACTCATGCCTGGCCAGCGCCTTGACCTTGTCGTCCAGGAAGGCCGTGATGTCGACAAGGACGGTCGGGGCGAAGGCGCTGCGCGGGGCATGCGGCTCGCCGTACAGCAGGGTGTGGCAGGACGGGACGCGGGTGGCAGCGTTGGTGGTGGCCGCCGCGAGCGCGCGGTGGTCCTGGTGGTCGTTGTCCGCGTGCGGGCTGTGGGTGATCAGAGTGGTGCAGCGCAGGCGTACGAGTTCGCCCTCGATGGCCGAGATCAGGTTCCGGTCGGGGTGCAGCGCCCCGTCGGCCAGGCCAAGCCCGGTCACCTTGATGCCTGTGCCGTCCCAGGCCGCTTCGACCTCGCGTACGCGCTCATCCGCGGCGAGGCGCACGCCGCGGGCCATATCGGCGAGGGAGACCCCGTGGGCACCGTGGGTCGCCATCAGCACGGTGATGTCGGCGCCGAGCTGGCGGTAGCGCCGCAGGGTGCCGTAGGCCAGCAGCTCGGCGTCGTCGGGGTGCGCCACCACTGCCGCCACACGTTCCGTAGCGGTCGGGTCCTTCGTGAGAGGCACCGGGTCACCGTCTCTCGAAGTCGCGGTGGATCTGGGAGGGCATCGCCCGGTCGGCGCCCTGGTACTTGCCGTCGTACAGGACGATGTCGCCTTCGACCGTCCAGAACGTGACCTGCCCGATCCTCAAGTTCGGGTAGATCTTGACGGGCTGCACCGCGTGCAGTTGCAGCGTGAGGTGGTTGTGCGAGCCGATGTCAATCAGGTCGGCGGTGACATGGACGAACAGCCCGAGCCTGGCCACGGAGGACCGGGCGCGGATGATCGGCACGAAGTGATCGCTGCCAATACGTTCCGCGGTGGCGGCGAGGTAGATCCGGTCTGGGGTGAGGACCATGCCGTCGGGCGGGATCGGGTGTGACTCGAACGGGTTGTCCCTGGCGCAGTCGAGGGTCTCGTTCGTGTACCAGCCGATGGTGTTGCCGAGGTGGAAGTCGTAGCTGTTGGGGCTCAGGAGGGCGGGGGCGAACGGAGAGATCTCGATCTCCCCGTTCTTGACCCGGGTATGGATCTCGGGGCCGGTGAGGATCACGCCGCGGCCTCCTCTCGTACCGGAGCGCCGGCCAGGGCCCGTGGGGAACAGGGGGACGGGTCACTGAGCGTGCCGTAGTGGCCGAAGTAGGGCATCGCGGCGCCGACTCTGTCCCAGAAGGACACCTGGCCCACGCGCATTCCGGGATAGAGGATGAGGGGCTGGACGACGACGATCTCCAATGTCCACCGGTGGACGGCCCCGAGCTGGCCAAGGTCGGCGGAGATCTGGAGAAAGCAGCCGAGGCGCCCGAGCGAGGACCGGCCGATGAGGCTCGTCACATAGCGGGGGCTGCCGATCCGCTCGACCGTGGCGCCGAGGTAAACCGTGCGCGGTCGTAACTCGTATCCACTGCTCGGGATGCGGATGGACTCCAGCTCGGCCTCCGCGCGGGAGTCGGTCGGAGTGCCGACGGCGACCTTCAGCACGTCACCGAGGCGATAGTTGTAACTGTTCGGGTTGACCAGGTCCGGATCGAACGGATCGATGGTGATGTCCCCGCGAGCAACGGCCTGCTGGATGGCGGGACCGGTAAGGATCACAGTCCGCCTCCGGTCCCCGCCTGGCCCACGTAGCCCTGCTTGAGCAGGCGCCGCTGGTTAGGGGGCACCGCTCCCTGCCTCTGACCCAGCGGCAACCGGCCGTGCGCGTAGCGCCACTGGTCGAAGACGAGCAGTTGGCCCGGCGCCAGCCGGACGGTGGTGCGGTACCGGTAGGCGGCGTCGACCAGCCGGTCGAACGCTGCGGTGATGAACGGGACGGTGTCGCTGTCGGCCTCGACAAGGTCCCCTAGACGGAGGTGGGGGAGCATCTTGCTGGTGAAACGGATCGGTACGCCGGCATCGAGCCGCTCGGGCAGCACGGCAAACCGCGAGAGACCCTCGCCGACGCCGTGCACTCCCTCGTCGGTCCAGTAGGAAAAGACCGGCCTGCTCAGCACGTCCCGGTCGGCCACTGGCAGATCACCCACGGCGGCCCACAGATCGGACAGAGCCGACGCGCCCCCGCCCCGGGGGTCGTCGCGAACGCAGTACAGGGCTATGTACCGCGGACTCAACTCCCGGTCCACCAAGTCGATGTGGAGGCGGTTCTCGCCGACCCCGTGGGTCCGGGCGGGGTCGACGTCGGTGCGCACTGCCAGGTCGCTCCAGCAGCCATCGGACGGATACACGCTCAGCACCGGGCCCAGCGCCGACAGCAGTCCGAGGCTCAGTTCAAGGTTGCGGTGGTGGCCCGTTCCCTCAAAGGAGACCACCGACCGTCCGGCGCCTTCGCCGGTGAGGCGGGCCGCGAACTCGCGCGGTGCGGTAGGGCCGTGCACCAGCTCGCGGCTGTCCAGGGTCAGCACATCGCTCATCAGGACTCCGTAACGAGATCGGTGAGGATGCCGCGCAGCGTGCGCGGCGGGACGAGGGGCCGGGCCGCGAGGCCCAGCCGCTCGGCGAGATAGCTCGTGGTTGCCAACGAGCATGCGGAGGCCGAGGCCGTGGCCAGGAGGTACGTGACGAGTTCCTCGCCGAGTAGGCGAGCCCGTTCCCGGACCGTCTCCGTGTGGTGTTCGCCGTCCAGGAGGACGAGGTCGGTGTCGAAGGGGGCGCAGTTCATGAGGGAGTGGCGGGTGACGGTCTGCGGCAGCCCGTCGCGCAGGGCCCAAAGGCTGAGGGCAAAGGCGTCGGCGCCGGTGGCGGCCTGGGCGCGCTGGGCCAGTCGGCGCGCGACATCCCTGCGGTCCGGGAGTGAAGCCGGCAGAGTACCGATCTGTTCCGCTCCCCAGGCCGCGTACTGGGACATCGTCGCCTCCAGACCGTCTGGAACTGCCGGACCGTATACGTCCGAGACGGTTTCAACGGTGAACTGGTGGCTGCCGCCGCGATCGAGGTTGAGCCACAGGAGCCCCTGGCCGGTCTCCGGTGCCTTGACGACGTGCCGACCGGTGGACGCCCAGTGGTACGAGGGGCTGTGGCAGTGTCCCGATAGGACCACGGGCAGCGGCCAGCCGTTCTGCTGATCAGCGACATCCAGAGCGAAGCCGCTGTGGCTCACACCGACCACGATGTCGGCCCCGGCAGACAACAACCGGTCTCGCTCGGCCGCGACCAGCTCCGCCGTCGGTTCCACGAACTCGAACCCGGCACGTTCGTGGGCGGGGACGGCCTCGTACGCCTGCCGGCCCAGGTACCCGACGATGCCCACCTTCGGTCCGTGCTCCGGAAGCAGCAGACCGCTTTCCCAACGGCCCGAGAACGTTGCCGACGGTCGGAGATTCGCGCACACCACGGGCGGGAACCGGTCCGGGTTCTCCAGTCGCATCAGATCGGCGAAGTCGTGGTTCCCGGGTACGAGCGCGTCGTACAGCTCGGCCAGGAGTCGCTCCTCCACGGTCCCCTGGGAGAACTCGTGAAAGGCGGTCCCGCCGAAGAAGTCGCCGCCGTCCACCACCCACGCCCCGCGGGCCCTGTGCTCGCGCAAGGTGGCCAGCAGGCGGCGGCCCTCAGGAACGCTGGAGTGAAAGTCATTCGTGACGATCAGCGGCGGGGTGTTCATCGCAGCCTCTCGATGGACACCACACGCAGCGCCTCGGGAGCCTTCGGCCAGAACTCGGAGCGGGAGATGCCGTCGACCTCGCGCAGTCGCAGGCCGCACGCAGTGTCCCCGGCCGCCTGGTACTGCTCAAGCACTCGGCTCGGCAAGACCACAAGCCCGCGCTCCACCTTCGACGTGGAGGCGAACACGTGGCGTGTGAGTGCCGCCGACAGCTCCCAGTCGAACGGCATGATCGCCAAAAGCACGGCACCAGGGGTGAGGCCCTCATCAAGGTCCACCTCGCGAACGTCCGAGATGCTGACGCGCGCCCGCGAGCCGAAGCGCCGCAGCGCGTCCCGGAGGATTCCTCCCAGCCTCCTGTCCTTCTCCACAGCCCAGATCCGGCGGCCGGTCTCGGCCACCGCGCCGGACAGCGTGCCCAGACCCGCCCCCACCTCCAAGACCTGGCCCCGGTCCGGCAATTCGGCACAGTCCAAAAGCCGGTGGGCCGCGTTCTTCGACCGCAGAAAGTGCTGCCCGAGATCGATACGGACGTCGAAGCCGGCTTCCGCGAGAAGATCAGCGGCGGCCAGACCGTCACCCGTGAGCGGCAAGTGTGCCCGTTCGTGGCTGTGTCGCGTCATGCGCGCGGGCGTCCCTTCGAAGTCCTGGGGTATGGCGTTCACAGAGGTCGCTCCCATCGAGGTGAGGAACGGTCGAACAGCCGGGCAAGCATGTTTCGGAGGTCGACAGACTGGCGGTGCGGGCTTCCCGGTCGGCACCCACATAGCGTCCGGCCAGGAGGAAGCGCAGTCATTGCCGTCATCGGTTGCGCGTATTGCGGGCAACTCGCAATGTCAGCAACGTCGTTACAGGCGCACTCCCCCTCGGGCCCGCTCCTCGGATACCGTGACGCGCAGTCAGCGTCATTGCCGGGGGTGCGCACATGATTACCGTCAGTCGATCGCGCCGTGCCGCTATCAAGAAGTCCGCCAGCGAAATCCGGGCGCGGTCCCTGCACAGCGGACACGGCGTCGAGCAGACAGCCGACGAGATCTGCGCCGAACTGCCCGAGGTACGGTCGCTGGAGGCATGGCGCCTGGCACTCGGCTGGCCACGATCCCGCACCATCGAGCAGGTTGGTGCGCTGTACCGATCGCGCGGACTGCTGCCACCGGGCCTGTCGGAGTCGATGCTCTGCCGGTGGGAACACCAATCCTACGAACGCCCCAGCACGGAGTACGTCGAGGCGCTGTGTACGGTCTACCAGGCCCGGCCGGATCAGCTCGGACTCGGCCGGACCGTTGACCGCGAACCGGCCAAGCGGGAGCGGCCGAGTGTATACAGTGCTCCCGGGCCTGAAGCGTGCGTCCTTCCCGCACGGGAAAGCATGGTGACCATGACGACCTCTGCCGGTCTCCCGGCCGTACGGGACTCGCTGCACCTGGCGCTGCTTGCTGACCCGGCAGGCAACTCCGCGGTCGTGGATCTGGTCGAGGCCGCGATCGAGCACTACGCCCTCGGCTACAGCAAGCACCCGCCGCATGTGCTCTTCAGCGAAGTACACGGTGCTCGGGGCCTGCTGATGCAGGCTCTCACGAGCAGTGCCCACACATCGGAGCGGATCGAGATCGAGCTGCGGCGTGGCGTCGGCTGGCTTTCCGCCCTGCTGGGCAACCTCGCCTTCCACCTCGGCGACCCCACCGGTGCACGCGTCCACCTCGCCACCGCCGTCGCCTACGGCGACCGCGTCGGCGATGTCCGGCTGGCAGCCTGGGCCTGGGGCGCCCAAGCCATGGTCGCGCGGTCCGCAGGCCGGCACTCCGCGGCCCTGGCCCACGCCGAGCGCGGTGCGGCCTGCGCGCCTTCGGGACTGCCGCGAGCTCAACTGCATGCCTGGGCGCGGCTTCCTTCCCTCGCTGAACTGGGCCGAGAACGGGAGGCCGATGCCGCGCTGGCCGAAGCGACGCGCGAACTGGAGTCCGACGCGCAAGGGTGGGCAGCCGGCCGGTTCGGTTACGACGCCGCCGAGCACGCACTTCACGAAGCGGACGCCCAGCGTGCCCTGGGACGCGCGGAGCGCGCGATGGCCTGCGCCGAGAAATCCCTCAACGCGGCCACGGTCGGGACTCCCGGATGGGCAGCCGCCGCTCTGGTCATGGCTCAGGCCGAGGCCGCCA
>NZ_FMDK01000318.1 GCF_900091995.1 Streptomyces sp. MnatMP-M17 | reverse complement strand
CGCCCGGACAGGAGTGCGGCCGAGCGTGAAAATCCGTGCCTGCGACCTCGAAAACCGACAACCCCCGACTGCACCCGCTTCTGCGATGAGCCCCTTAGGCGTGAGAGTGACGACCCCGACGTCGTCATCCGCACCACCCGCACCAAGCTCCACGACCTCCTGGCCGCCGCCGAGGAAGGCCGGTTCGACGGCCTGGTCCGAGGTCCCACTGCCCCTGCGCCCACTGCCCCCGCCCCGGAGTCGCCGCTACGGGGCGAGAGTCTCCCCGAAGCGGGCGTCGGGGGAGGGGGCGCTGAGCGTGGCGCCGTTGAAGGACCATGATCCCTTGGCGGTGGGGCCGCTGCTCGTGCCGGGGAAGACCCAGGCGGCGCCGTCGTCGGTGTTTTTGCCGGGCGCGGAGGCGATCAGCTCGGCCTTGCCGTCCTGGTTGGCGTCGATGAGCCGGAGGGCGCCGCCGAACCGGTCGTGGTCCTCGTTGTCACCGGGGACGGACGGCGTGCTCTGGCTGAAGCTGGACAGGTCTCTCGGGGTGAGCCCACGGGCGGTACCACGCATCACCCACACGGTGCCCGGGTCGGTGAGACTGTTGATGTCGTTGGCCGGGGCGCTGATCGCGGCGTCGGCGTAGCCGTCGCCGTCGACGTCGCCCACGGTGACGGCACCGCCGAAGCGGTCACCGGTCTTGTCGTCGCCGGAGGCGCCGATGGTGGTCTGATTCCAGTGCTGGTCGCCATCCAGACCCTTCGGGCCGCTGGGCCCGCCGAAGAAGACGTCGACGGTGCCGCCGTCGAGCAGCCACTCGTTGAGGTCATCGCTGTCGGCCGGAGAGCCGAAGACGAGGTCGGCGTATCCGTCGTTGTTGATGTCACCGGAGGCGCCGACCGGGCCGCCGCGCAGTCCACGGACATAGGTCAGCCCGTCGCGGCCACCGGAGAAGTAACTGGCCGCTCCGACGGTCTCGACGGGATTGAGCGATTCGTAGGTGGTGATGGTGCCGAGCAGGACCAGGTCGTCGGAGCCGCTGTTGTTGTAGTCGCCCGAGGTGAGGCCCGTGGGTGTGAACTCCTCCCACCACTTCCAGTCCATGGGGGCGCCCTGCGAGGTGTGCCCGCCGTCGGCCGCGGCCTCGAAGCCGTATGTCCACAGAGCCTTCTTGGTCAGGAGCGCCAGCTCGATGCCGGAGCCCGTGAACCGGCCGGTGGCCAGTCCCGTCCCGAAACGGCCGCCGGTGGTCGGGGCATCGTCCTGAAGCCAGAGAGGGCTGGTGGCCCGCAGCCCGTCCGCGGAGCCCCACAGCACGACCGCGGCCCCCGCGTCGGTGGCGGTGCCGATGTCTCTGCCGGGCATGCCGACGACGAGATCGGCGTAGCCGTTGCCGTCCAGGTCGCCGGAGGCGGTGGTCTGTCCGAAGCCGTCGCCGGTCTGGGCGAGACCCGGTATGCCCGGGGTGCTCAGGCTGAACGTCGCCCGGCGGGAGGCGGAGAGGCCGCTCGCCGACCCGTACAGGACGGCGATGTAGCCGGCGCCCTTCTGGGCGCTGACGGTGCCGCCGGGAGCGGAGACGACGAGGTCGGGATAGCCGTCGCCGTTGAAGTCGTCGTGGGCCGCTTCCAGGGCCGTGGGGGCGGCGACCGTGGGAGAGGCCGTCGCGGTGATCGTGGCGCCGATCGTCAGTAGTACGGTCGCCGCGGCCGTACCGGACATCCGGCTCGTTCGGCGGCCGGTGCTTCCGGTGGTGGAACGCGTACTGCGCATGTCGTGGCTCCTGAGATCTCGGCATGGTGAGGCCGGGCATGGAGTCGCGGGAGGCACTGCGAGGGCCCGTTCCCCGCCGTCGTGATGTTGGACCACGGACCGCGTACAAGGGTTGTGCCAGGTGAGGGAACCGATGTGCGGAGCAAGGGTCGGCCGGTTCGCTGCCTGCCTCGACGGCCGTCACGCCGGCCGCAGCCCAGGGGGTGACTGACGGCTCCTCACGGCAGGCCGCCGCTGTCGTCCGGCGGTGTGTGCCGCCGCAGGGGCCGTCCGCAGGCTGCTGCTGCAAGAGGACGGCATTCTCCGCAGACGCACCCGATGTGGCGCCCGTGCCGGAGGCGGAACCCACGCCCGAGTCCGTCATGTACCGACAGGCGGTCGGCGCCAAGGCGGCGAGGAGGGCGGCGGCGGGGAATTCCCAGCCCGCTGGTGCCCCTTGACGCGGATCGTCGTAAAGGCGACGCTCGTGGAACGTCGTGGAACAAGCAGCAGACCGGAGGCAGCCATGGCATTACGGCTCATCGCGAAGGACCCCAACACTGACGGGGCGAACTGTCCCACAGTATGGGTGGACGAGGACCGGCAAGAGCTGATTTTACAGGGTTGGAAGGTTGACGAAGAGACTCGGTCCGACTGCCTGGCTAACGGTCCGATTCCTGACGGTGAAGAGGTTGTGCGGCTGCCCATGCGCATGGTGGCGGTCATTCGGGAGGCATGTGATGTGGCGGACCGCTCCACCGTTCGGTGAGCTGCTGGCCGGTTGTCAGCGGTCAGCGGTGCATCTTGAGATGCGCGACCACTACGACGACCCCGACGAAGCGCCTCGCGTCGTAGCCTGGAAATCCGGCTGTCGTCTCAATCCCACCGACCGTGCCTCATGGTGGCGCCCGTGGCTTGACATGGTGGCCGAAGCGGTGGCCCGGGGTGTCGAATTCCGTCGGGCACGTATTGTCTCCGAACCCGTTAGCGAGTACACGCGGTATCTGTATGACGGAACGTTCACCAACATTGCGGCTGGTGAACAGATTCGCTGGCTGGCTCGCAGACAGGCGTCAGATATCGCGTTGCCCGGAAATGACTTCTGGCTGTTCGATGGACGTCTGGTCAGATTCGGGTACTTCTCAGGTGAAGGGACTTACCTGGGTGACGAAGTGACCGACGAACCAGCCGTGGCGAAACTCTGCGCTGACGCGTTCGAAAGCGTGTGGGCAAAGGCTACGCCGCATGAGGAATACAAGATCTGACGGACGTCTCAGCCCATGCCCGCGTCGCCCTCATCCAGTGTTCAAGCTGCCCGCAAGGCGGTTGCTGACCGGCTCCGTGAGATCCGCCGAGACGCGAACCTCACAGCCAAGGACGTTGCCGACCGTACCGGCTGGTACAAGTCCAAGGTTTCTCGCCTTGAGAATGCCGTTACATCTCCGTCTGACGACGATATACGTGCATGGTGCCACGCCTGTCAGGCTGACGGGATGGCCGCTGACCTTATCGCGGCCTCTCGTTCGGCAGACAGCATGTACGTGGAGTGGCGACGACTCCAACGCACCGGTCTGCGGCGACTCCAAGAGTCGTACATCCCACTCTTTGATCGGACGCGCGTTTTCCGTATCTACTGCTCAAATGTAGTTCCAGGTTTGCTCCAGACAGAGGGATACGCACGTGCCTTGCTCGGCTCAATCGCGGCCTTCCGTGGCACCCCCGATGACGTCTCAGACGCAGTTTCGGTGCGTATGGAACGGTCGCGGGTAATCCGCCAAGGGGACCACCGATTTGCATTGTTGGTCGAGGAATCAGTCCTGCGTCACCGCGTCGGCGGAGCAGAGATCATGGCCGGGCAGCTTGGCTATCTACTGTCGGTCATGGCTTTGCCGTCCGTTTCGCTCGGTGTGATCCCCTTCGCCGCTGATCGGCGCATGTGGATGATTGAGACGTTCAGCGTCTACGACGAGAAACAGGCGCAAGTTGAGACGCTGACGGCTCAGGTGAACGTGGCTGCCCCATCCGAAGTAGGGCAGTACCTCAAGGCGTTCGGCGAGCTCTCCAAGCTTGCTGTGTACGGCGCTGACGCACGATCTCTGATCACATCCGCCATCGACGTGCTTGAGTGATTTGCGTGTAGAACTTCGTGGAACTGCCTAGGAGTTGGGACCAGCACGGTCCTAGCGTTGTTGCTGCACGAAAGGCGTGAGGCGCGCCAGGAGGGCTCCGGCATGCCCGTGGCCTTCGCGGCGGCGGCGGAAACCGAAGCGCCCAAACGTCCGCCCCGACCGGTGGGAACCCTGGACAGGTCGAGTGGTCGGGGCGGGTGACCAATCCGCAGGGCTCAAGCTCTGCGGTTCTCCGGTCACGCCACTGACGGTACGGCGGCGTGACCCTTCACGAAAGAGGAGGTCGGTAGATGAGCGCTCAGACGGTCGATACGTATGAGACGCGCGCGCCGGACACCGAGGGGTGGCGGGGCGTCCCGTTCCTTCACCCGAAGGACATGCCCGCCGGCGCCACGGCCGATGTGAGCACCTTGGTAACGGCGGAGGTGGAGGACGACGGAGGTAAGCACGACGCGGGGCCCATGCCACCCGAGGCGCCGCGCGACCCGGCCCCGGGCGGTGAGGACGACAAGTAATCCCAGCCGGTAGACCAGGCTGGTAAGTGATCCCGTGCTCCGTCCATGCGTCTCCCCGGCGTATGGGCGGGGCTTCGTGCTGTCGCAGACCGGCCGATGCCTAAGCATCTTGTGGGGAACTGATCCTGGGGAAGCTGTCCGCCATCAGCTCCGCCAGTCCTGCGCTCCGGCCTCGTTGTCTTGTGTGCTCATGCTGCCTAGGCCGGTGCCGAAGGTTTGTGCGGCTGCGGGTGCGTCTGGGCTGTGGTGAAGCGTTGGATGACCACGATGACGAGTACCGCGGCGATCGGATACAGGGCCTGGGCGGTGATCGACAGAGGGAGTGAGGCGGTGTTGTCGGCCGAGGTGGCCAACAGGCCTGCGGCCGTGTGTCCGATCCATGCTGCCCACCAGGCGTTGATGAGAGTGACGGTGTTGTCCGGGGCGGAGCCGTGGGTGAGAACCCGGTGGATGTCGAGGGCGATACGGCGCGGGCGCCAGAACATCAGGACCGGGGTGAACCAGGCGCCTACGGCCCAGCCTGGTGAGTAGGTGAAGGAGCCCGGCGACAGGAGCTCGGCGTTGTGGCGGCACCGCCGGAACCAGAGCACGAAAACGATGATCGCCACGAGCCCGACGGTGGTGGAGATCTGCAGGTAGCGGACGTAAAGGTCCCCGCGCTCCCCTTGCTCGGCGCCGGTGAGGAGCGTCGGACGCAGAGGATCGAGCAGTGCGAAGAGCGCGACGAAGATCTGTGCGGCCCGTGCCAGGCGGCGGGAATCGCGAGGTGCCGTAGCGACTGACGTGGACATGGACGTGGACGGTGACGGTATCTCAGCGGTGGCCGCCCGGCCCCCCGCCCCGCCCTCGCCTCCGCCTCCGTCCCCGCCACAGCCCGGCACTACCCTGTGTCCGTGATAGTCGCCGATGATCGACAGTTGCTTCCGGCCCTCGCCGCCGTGGCCGACGTTCCGTTCCACTACGCCGAGGACGCGGCCGATTTTGAGCCCTTCCCCGCGTTCCTGTCGGCCGAGGAGACCACCGAGTGGCTGCGGGCCTGGACCAGGAACGGTGAGGTGGACGGTGATGAGTTCCGGGTGTTCGGTCAGGACGGTACGGGCGGGTACGCGGCGATCTGGCTGACGCGTCCGGATCGGCCGTTGGCCGACCAGCCGGTCGTCTTTCTCGGGTCCGAGGGCGAGGCCGGTGTGATCGCGGCCGACCTGGCCGGCTTCCTGTGGCTGCTTGCCGACGGCCTCGGCCCCCGTGAAGCGGTCGACTCACCCGGGCAGAAGCTGTGTCCCGATGCGGCGCTGTCGGCCATCGCCGAGCGGTTCGCACCAGGTTTTCGTCGGCCGGCGTCGGCGGTGATCGACGCCGCCGCACGCGAGTTCCCCGACTTCGAGGCCACCGTCGTCGCACTCTGCCGCTGAGTCCTGGTGTGAACGCCAGGTAGGAACCATAGGACCGTTGGACCGTACGGAAGGAACGCACGCACCATGACGGACAAGACACGCTGGTTGCCCCTGGCCCGTTCGCTCCTCATGTGGTGGGTGGTCGTCACCCTCATCCTGTGGCTTCTGGGCAAGGCACTCGGCCAGTCCGCAGGCCTCGCGGCCTGCGCCGCGTCCGCCGTCCTGCTGATCGCGATCGGGGAAACCGGCGACTGGCTGCGCCGCCGCTGGACCGCGTACCGCCTCAGAAATCCGTCCGAGAGGCCGTAGTTACTAAAAGGCCGTAGTCACCACACAGCCGTATTCAGTGCCCCCAAGGTTCTCTCAAGGTTTACTCAAAGCCCGCCCAGCACAGTGGTGACCGGTCGGGGGCACGCTGCCCCTCACCGCCCGAATCCGGGCTCACACACCGTGCTTGGGGGCCGCACACCATGAGGATCCGTACACGTCGTCTTACCGCCGGCCTGTTCTCGGCCGCGCTCGTCGGGAGCGCGCTCGCCATCGCTCCGACCGCTCAGGCCCAGGCGCCCGCGGCGGCGGCGTCCTGCTACGACTTCGCAATTCCCTACACCAAGGACGCCGGAGACGTCGACCTTCCGGTCGGCCGCCTCTTCTCCACCTCGACCGCCTGCGCGGACATCAACATCAAGCCCAACACCAACCGCTACATCAAGGTCTGCTTCGAGACCCAGGGCCGGCTGGACTGCCAGGCGAACTACACCCTCGCCTACGCGGGCCAGTGGAACACGATCGCGACGAACGTCCGGGACGGCGCCCTGTTCGTGTTCTCCTTCCGCTCCGACGCCCGCTCCACCGGCAGCTGGGCCGCCTGACCTACCGCTACGAGAAGAGAGAGGTTTCTCCATGAAGGGCAAACAGAGCTCCGGGCGCGACTGGGTGAGAAGCACACTGCTCACGGCCGCCGTCGCGCTGGTCACTCCGATCGCGGTGGCCACCTCCGCCCAGGCGGCGGACTACGAGTACGACTGGGGCACGCTCACCACACAGGAGGGCTGCGGGGACGTCATCCGTCTGGGCGTCGGCCCCGACAGCGGATGGGGATGCTTCGAGCGCTACGGCGACCGGTTCCTGGTGTACGCGGGCGACACCGTCGACGGAACGCCTCGCGTCTACTGGACCAACCAGCTCAAGGACAGCTCCGGCGCCTGGAAGACCTACCGCGAGGGCGTCTGCTACGGCGAGTACTACCGGGGCTCGACGGTCGTCTGCAACAAGGACTTCTACGAGAACAGCACCTCGCCCAACAAGCTGGGTGGCCAAGGGAGCCGCATCACGTTCCGGTACTACGATGCCGCCGGTTCGACGGCCAACTTCACCGTCCTGAACAACCAGTAGCGGATCAGCGGCGGTTTCTCCAACCGGGTCCCCAGGCCCTCACGGAGTCTCCGGCGGCGGCGTGGGCGCGCCCGGGATGCGGATGGCCGCTACCGTGCCGCCGCCCGCCGCGTGGCGGAGGGCCACCTCGCCGCCTGTCTGGTGGATCGTACGGGCGACGATCGACAGGCCGAGGCCCGAGCCCGGGAGGGCGCGGGCGGACGGTGAGCGCCAGAAGCGTTCGAAGACGTACGGGAGTTCGTCGGCCGGGATGCCCGGACCGTGGTCGCGTACGGTCAGTTCGCCGCCTTCGCTCAGGGCGACCTCCACCGAGCCGCCCGGCGGGCTGAACTTCACCGCGTTGTCGAGGACGTTCACCAGCGCGCGTTCGAGCGCGGCCGGTTCGGCCCGTACGTACCAGGAGCGCAGATCCGCGGTGATGGTCAGCTCCGGGCCGCGCAGCCGGGCCCGTTCCAGCGCGCTCTCCACGATGTCGTGGAGTGCGACGACCTGGAGAGGGCCGGGATCGGTGGCGTCCGGGCGGGAGAGTTCCTGGAGGTCGCCGATGAGGGAGGCCAGTTCGGTCATCTGCGCCTTGACGGAGGCCATCAGCGCCATGCGGTCGTCGGGCGGGATCGCGCGGCCGGTCTCCTCGCTGCGGGCGAGCAGTTCGACGTTCGTACGGAGCGAGGTCAGCGGCGTCCGCAGTTCGTGCCCGGCGTCGGCGATGAGCTGGGACTGCCGGTCGCGGGAGGACGCGAGCGCGGCGGTCATCGAGTTGAAGGAACGGGAGAGCCGGGCGATCTCGTCCTCGCCCTCGACCGGGATACGGACGGTCAGGTCCTCCGTACGGGCCACATGCTCGACCGCGCGAGTCAGCCCGTCGACCGGCCGCAGGCCCGCCCTGGCGACCCAGAGGCCGGCCGCGCCCGCGCCGACGACACCGATGCCGGCGACGGCGGTGAGCAGCAGGGCGAGCCGGTTCAGCGCGGAGTTGATCTCGGTGAGAGGGCGCGCCACGGAGACGGCGATCGGAGCGCCGATCGCACTGCCGGAGCGTAGGCGCTGCGTGAAGACACGGACCTCGGTGCCGCCGTCGGTGGTGCTGTCGTGCAGGGAGGTGTGCTCGGTGCCGTCGGCGACCGCGAGATCCTGCGGCTGCACCTTCACCGCCTGCGAGTCCGGGGCCACGCACCGCGTGCCGTCGGCCAGGACCACCTGGATATAGGCGAAGCCGGATGATCCGCCCGTGGTCTCGGGCGGGAGGCCGTTGTTGCAGTTGTTCAGCGCGTTCTGCACGGTGCTGGGCGGCGCGGAGGTGTTCTCCAGGGAGGTGTCCAGCTCGCTCGGCAACTGCGTACGGGTGAGCAGCCAGCAGGTCACGGCCACCGCGGCGACGGCGACGGCGACGGCCGTGGCGACCAGCAGCGCGAGCCGGGAGCGCAGCGGCAGTGACTGGAACCGGCGGACCAGGGCCCTCACTCCGCGCCACCGCTTCCGCCGCTGCCCGGTGAGGTGCCGGGCGAACTGCCGGACGCCGCGGTGGCTCCCGTACCGCTTCCGCCGCCGCCCGTTCCGCCGCCCGTACTGTCCGCACGCAGCGCGTATCCCACACCACGCACCGTATGCACCAGCCTCGGTTCGCCGCCGCTCTCCGTCTTGCGGCGCAGATACATCACGTACACGTCCAGCGAGTTGGAACTCGGCTCGAAGTCGAAGCCCCAGACGGCCTTGAGGATCTGCTCGCGGGTGAGCACCTGCCGCGGGTGCGCCAGGAACATCTCCATCAGCGTGAATTCGGTACGCGTCAGCTCCACCCGCCGGCTGCCGCGCGTGACCTCGCGGGTGGTCAGGTCCATCCGCAGATCGGCGAAGGCGAGCACGTCGTTGCCGGGCAGCTCGCCGGTCGTCGTCGCGTACGAGCTGCGCCGCAGCAGGGCGCGGATACGGGCGAACAGCTCGTCCAGCTCGAAAGGCTTGACCAGATAGTCGTCGGCGCCCGCGTCCAGTCCCGTGACGCGGTCGCCGACCGTGTCGCGGGCGGTCAGCATCAGGATCGGCACCTTCGAGCCGCCGGCCCGGAGCCGGCGGGCGGCGGTCAGGCCGTCCATACGAGGCATCTGGATGTCGAGGACGATCAGGTCCGGTGTGTACGCGGTGGCCTTGGCGAGGGCGTCGACACCGTCGACGGCGACCTCGGTCCCGTACCCGTCGAACGCGAGGCTCCGCTGGAGGGCCTCGCGTACGGCGGGTTCGTCGTCGACGATCAGGATTCTCTGGGGATCGCCTTCGGCGGGACTCATATCGCTTCTACCTCGTCGGTCTCGGTCTCGTCGGTCTTGTCGGTCGGGTCGGTCCCGCCGTCTCGTCGGCTCTGCCGCTCCCTATCAGCGTCGCACGGCCGCGGTGCGTCCATGGCCCGCACGTCTCTTACGGTCGCGGTCACCGCGGGCCGAGGCGGTACGGATCAGTTCGTTCCTCCGTCGCGCAGCGCGGCGAGGTCCGACTTGACCGTGTTGATCGGGATGGCGAAGCCCAGGCCCACGCTCCCGGCGCCCGAACTGCCGTCGGCCGAGGACGAACTCGGTGCGTACATCGCCGAGTTGATGCCGATGATCTCGCCGTTCATATTGATCAGCGCGCCACCGGAGTTGCCCGGGTTGAGCGAGGCGTCGGTCTGGAGGGCCTTGTACGTGGTCTTCGAGGACCCGGTGTCACCGTTGAACTGCTGGCCGCCGAACTCGAACGGCCAGTTCCCGCCGCCCCACTGCTGCCCCTGGCCCTGATCCTGGCCCTGGTCCTTGGCGACGGTGACATCGCGGTTGAGCGCCGAGATGATGCCGCTGGTGACCGTGCCGGTCAGGCCCTCGGGCGAGCCGATCGCCACGACCTCGTCGCCCACCCGTACCTGGCCGGAGTTGCCGAGCGCGGCCGTCTTGAGGCCGCTCGCGCCGTCCAGCTTGATGAGCGCGAGGTCCTTGTCGGCGTCGGTGCCCACGACCTGGGCGTTGTACGTTTTGCCGTCGCTGAGCTGGACCTTGACCGTCGAGGCGCCGGAGATGACATGGTTGTTGGTGATGATCTCGCCGTCGGATGTGATGATCACGCCGGAGCCGGTGGACTGCCCGGAGTTCGAGCTCGCGGTGATCTCTACGATCGTGGGCGACACGGCCTGGGCGACACCGGCGACCGTGCCCTTGCTGCTCTGCGAGACGGTGGTCCCGTTCACGATCGTCTCACCGCTGCTCGTACCGTTGCCGGAGTACCGCCCGACCAGGGTCGCCGTGCCGCCGCCGATGATCGCGGCGGCGATCG
>NZ_FMDK01000454.1 GCF_900091995.1 Streptomyces sp. MnatMP-M17 | reverse complement strand
CCGTCCATCGCCCCAGCCGGTAACGGCCGGCGCGCCGGGCCCCGAGGTCGGCGACGCCGGTATGGGTATCCCCGCCGCGTCCAGCACTCCGTGGCAGAGGCGCTTGTCGAAGAGGACCGCCAGCTCGTCCGGATCGTCGAGCAACTCGGCCCCGGCGGCGGAGGCGGCCCGGCCCAGCTCCGTGGCGGCGGCCGTGAACAGCCCGTACCAGCGGGCCGTTCCCTCGACTCTTGTCGGGTCGTCCGTGCCGCGCAGCAGCCGCTCCACCTCCGGATCCTCGCCCGGCGAGTCGATCCGTACGGTCTCGTCGGCCTCGAACCGGGCGCCGCCGCGGAGCACGCCGAGCCAGGGCACCACCCGGGCGGCGGGCAGCCCGGCCGCTCGGACGGCGTCCTGGAACAGGCTCAGACGGCGGTTGCCGGGATTCCCGACGACGGCCAGACGCGGAGGCGGGGGCGGCATCGGATCACTCCGAGACCGCGGTGTAGCGGAAGCCCTCGTCGTCGTCATCCACGTCCTCGCTCTCTTTAAGGTCCACCTCCACGCCGGCCGCGCCGAGCGTGGCGAGAACGCGCTCGCGCAATGCCTCGCTCAAGTAGTTGTGGTGCAGATCGAGCTTCTTGAGATGAGTGAGCGGCTGTCCGGCGAGCAGGGCCTCCGCTCCTTCGTCACCGAGGGTGCCCATCGAGAGATCGAGGACCTCCAGGCCGGCGACCACCGGCGCGCCCGCCAGCGCGATCGCTATCTCGTCCTGGATCTCGCTGTTGCGCAGGGCGAGATGGCGCAGCCCAGGGAAGCGCGAACCGGCCAGGATCGGCGCCAGATCGGCCACCTCGGTCGTCGCGCCGTACTCACTGACGCCGAGCCAGAGATCGAGATGCTCCAGCGCGGGCAGCTCGCTCGCGCCGACTCCCCGTACCACGGCGGCGTTCAGACCGCCGGTCTCGATGGTGAGCGAGCGCAGCCGCTCGTGCCGGACGGCGGGGAAACGCAGCTCCTGACCGCCGCGGACGCCGAATTCGAGCAGCTCGGGAAAGGCGTCGAGCAGTGGAGTCACGAGCCCTTGAGTGATCCAGGAGATCTCGCACTCCTCGCCGACGATGTCGGCGAGGAACAGCGCGCGCAGCGCGGGCAGCCGGTCGCGCACCGCCACCAGGGCCTCGATCACCGGCTCCGGGCCCGACTCGTAGGCATCGCTCCAGGAGCCGACGATCAACGCCCTGACCTCGGTGGTGTCCACGGCCTCGGTGAAGCGGGCGAAAGCCTCCTCCCACCGCTCCTCGGCCTCGTACGCCTCGACGGCGATCCGCCAGGCCACGGAGGCCGGGGCCGGGAGCTCCGCCTTCGCGTCGGGGGCCGGGAAGGCGAACGCGGGCAGGCCGTGCAGCTCCTGCAAATGGCCCAAAATGGTCATGGCGATGCTCCAGACAGCGGTGGCGCGGATCGGCTGATGTGGAGCAGTTCTACCAAGCACCACTGACAACGCCCTTCCCGGGGCCGGTCGGCCGGTCGCCACCGCCGATTGTCAGACCCCCCGTCTAGCGTCTTTCACAGGTTCGGCGCACTCGGCGCCGCCGGTGGAGGGGAGAGCCATGTACCGGCAGGGAGACGTGCTCATCGTGCCCGTCGCGCAGGAGACGGTGCCGTCGTATCTCGTGGACGCGGCACGGGTGTCGGGTGAGCCGAGGGACGCGCGGGGCCGACTGGTCCTGGCGCTCGGCGAGGTCACCGGCCATGCCCACGCGGTCACCGGGCCCGGCCGGCTGATCCGTGAGCCGGGCGACATGGCAGGGCCGATGTATCTCCATCTCCCGGACGGCGGGCGGGTGGTGCACGAGGAGCACGCGGCGATACCGCTGCCCAAGGGGTGGTTCCGGGTGGTGCGCCAGCGCGAGTACCTGCCGGGCGCGGTGCGCATCGTCGCGGACTGAGCGGGACGCGCGGAACGGGCGGAACGGGCGGACTCAGTGGAACGGGCGGACCGGCGCCAGGGCGGCGACGGGCGCACGGGCCCGGGCACGGAGAACAGTGGACAGGGATGACAGGGACGGGGCTTCGGACATGAGCGACATGGACAAGTGGCGGGCCGTCGCGGCGGCGACGGGCGAGTCGGACCGGCCGGCCGCCGAGCGCGGAGTGCGGCTCGCGTACCGCAGGGCGGGACTGGCGGAGCCGGAGCGGATCATCTGGGCCGGATCGCCGTTGGCCGGTGTGGAGCTGGCGCGGTCGCTGGACGGCGCGGGCCGGTCCGTGCGCGACGAGGTGCGCACCTACCCCTGGGCCGAGGAACGGCGCAGGGTGCATGACACCTTGGGACCGGCCGGCTGGGCCGAGCACTGGAGCGCCACCGGCGCCCGGCTCTGGGACACCGGCCGGACACTCGCCGACCGGATCAGGACCGGCGTGGTGGAGGCGCTCATCGGCGAGCCCGCCAAGCCCGCCGAGGCGGGCCAGATTCGTACGGTGCTGCTCGACGCGGTGCTCGGCCAGCATGACGCGGCCTGGCTCGCCGCCTTCGACGGCCGTGGCGAACGCCTTGAGGGACTGGCGGAGGTGGCGCTGCACGCCGGCTGGTGGTGGCCGTACGAACGGGCCGTGGTGATATGCGAGCGTCCCTCCGAACTCCACCGGGACGAGGCGGGCCGGCTCGACCGCGGCGACGGTCCCGCGCTCGCCTTCCCCGACGGCTTCGCGCTGTACGCGTGGCGCGGGATGCCGGTTCCCGCCGAATTCCTCGGCGAGCTGGCGTCTCTGACTCCCGAACGGATACGGAACGAGGCCAACGCCGAGCTGCGTCGCGTGATGCTGGAGCACTACGGCTACGAGCGCTATCTGAACGAGTCGGGAGCACAGCCCGTCCACCGCGACAAGAGTGGTGTGCTCTGGCGGATCTCGCTGGAGAACGACGAGGACATAGCGATGGTCGAGGTGGTCAACTCCACGCCGGAGCCCGACGGCACACACCGTACGTACTGGCTGCGGGTACCGCCCACGACCAGGACCGCGAAGCAGGGAGTCGCCTGGACCTTCGGGCTCGAACCGGAGGAGTACGAGCCGATGCGCCAGACCTGAACGGCAGGCGCATCGGCAGCGGCTGAGGCAGCGCCCGGGCAGGGACCGGCCCCGGGCCGCGCGGCTCGACGTTCCTCGGTGTCCCTTGGTGTGCCGAAGTGTTCCTCAGTTCGTGGCCGGGCGGAGCCGGTCGGTGTTCAGCGCGTCCGGGCCGATCAGTGCCGCGTTGCCTCCGCCCGTACAGGCGTAGGCACCCGCCACCGCGCCGAGCCGGGCGCAGGCTTCGAGGTCCAGCCCGGCCAGCCGGCCGTACAGGAAACCGCAGACGTACGCGTCACCCGCACCGTTGGAATCCACCACCGGAGCAGGCGGGAGAGTCGCGGGGATGGGCCTTGGGGTACGGCTGCCCTCACGGCTCATCAGATACGAGCCGCCCGCGCCCGCCGTCGCGATCACCGCCTCGGCCCGGCCCTCGCGCAGGATCTCCCGCATCACCGAGGCGATCCGCTCCCCGGCTCCCGCCGCGCTCAGGAACACCAGGTCGGAGCGGAAGGCGAACTCCCTGTGGTGGTCGGCGAGTCCGTCCCAGTCGTGCAGATCGGTCGAGACGGGCACACCGAGCGCCTCGATGTCGTCATAGAGGAAGCGGGCGAAGTTGGTGATGGCCACATGGACATGGCGGGCACGCCGGAGGTGAGGCAGATAGAAGTCACGCGGCATACGGAGATCGGCCGGATCCCGGCCGTCGTAGAAGGACATCCGGCGGCCCGTGCGCTCCACGAGATTGACCGCGCGCCGGGTGCCGGCCGGGGAGATCAGCGCCTCGAAATCGACTCCGCCCTCCGCGAGCCGCGCGCGGATCTGACCACCCGTCCAGTCGTCCCCGATGAAGTCGAGGAACTTGACGTCCAGACCGAGCGCCCGGCAGCCGAGGGCCACATTGCCGCCGGTGTGGCCGGGCCATTCGAGGATCGGCCCGACCCCGACCGAATCGGCGAGCGGAACCGGCAGCGAGTCGACCCGTACGACGGTGTCCACCCCGCTGCCCCCGACGACCAGCACATCGTGACCGAGCTGATCGGTCGGATCGGTCTGCTGCTGTGCCACAGTCTTCCGTCTCCCTGTCCGGTTCCGGATGTCCGGCGGCTCCGGTGTGGCCGCCGTTCTACTCTCCGGCCTTGCCGAGCTCTCCGGGCCTGCCGAGCGCCGCGCGGTCGATGCCCAGTTCGCGGGCGAGCGCCTCGTCCGCCCACTCCAGCATGGTGGCGCGCGGCAGTGAACCCGCGTACGACGTCATCTGAACCGCCAGTCCGTCCAGCATGGCGGTCAGCCGCCCGGCCGCCGACACCGGGTCCGCGCAGACGAATTCACCCGCCGCCGTTCCCTCGGCGACGACCTCGGCGAGGGCCGCCTTCCACTGCTGGTCCAGCGTGCGGGCCGGCTCGCGCAGCGCGGGCTCGCGCAGCGCCGCCGCCCATCCCTCGATCCACAGCCGCCAGCCCTTGGCCTCGCCCGTCGGCGCGTACCAGCGGACCGCGTCGTGCAGCCGCTCCAGCGCGGTGGCGCGCCGGCCGAGCAGCGTGCGCAGCCGGGCCAGATCGCCCCGCGCCGCATGTGCGAAGGCCGCCGCGACCAGCTTCTCCTTCGTCGAGAAGTGGTAGAGCACCAGCGCGCTGCTGACACCGAGCGCGGCGGCGACATCGGAGATCCGCAACGCCGCCACGCCTCGGGCCTCGATCTGCCCGACGGCGGCACGGAGCAGCTCCTCGCGCCGTTCCGACACACTCAGCCGTACTCTCGCCACACCGTCACCCTATCGAGCTGAGGGACCGTCATGCGGCGCGCTGGTACCACCCGCGGATGATCGAACACGCAACTGAATCATCAGCCAGTATGGGGAAGGGTGATCATCCTGCCGAAGCGCTCGCTCTGTGGTATGGCCCGTGGTGCCGCACGGGATCGCCCCGAGACCGTCCCGGAACGGGCCGACTTCGAGGGCGTATACGGGAATCCTGGCGGCGCCGGCGTCGTTGTAGGGCCGTGCGGCGGGGCAGAGGGCGGTCCGGTCCTTCGCCCCGCACAGAGATAGGCGCCCAGACATAATGGGACGACACCGAACCTCCAGGAGGTGCTGTGACAGCCGCTGGTTCCACCCCTTCGTTGCGCTCCCGGCTGCGCTCGCTGCGACCCGCGGCCTTCGGGGCCGACTCGGCAGGAGCGAGGCTTGAGCGGATCCACCGCTCGCCCAACTTCGCCGACGGGGTGTTCCAGAACCCGGTGGGTGCCAGGACCAGACCCTCGGGCTCGGGTCTGGAGTTCGCGAAGGTCTACTTCCAGAAGGAAGCGCGGGCACGGCGGGCTCCGGCCGGTACCATTCCGGTGCACTCCACGACTCGCGCGGACCTCGCCCTGCCCCCGGCCTCCGGGCTGCGGCTCACCTGGATGGGCCATTCGAGCGTGCTCGCCGAGATCGACGGCCGGCGGGTGCTTTTCGATCCCGTGTGGGGCGAGCGATGTTCGCCGTTCGGTTTTGTGGGCCCCAAGCGGCTGCATCCGGTCCCCGTACCGCTCTCCTCGCTCGGTCCCCTCGATGTCGTCGTGATCTCCCACGACCACTACGACCATCTCGATCTGCCCACGATCAGGGCCCTGGCGAGCACGGACACGGTCTTCGCCGTACCGCTCGGTGTCGGCGCCCATCTGGAGCGCTGGGGAGTGCCCGCGTCCCGGCTGCGCGAACTCGACTGGAACGAGTCCACGGAGGTCGCCGGTATCCGGCTCACCGCCACTCCGGCGCGTCACTTCTGCGGGCGTGGCCTGCGCAATCAGCAGCACACGCTCTGGGCGTCCTGGGCCGTGGCCGGGCCCGAGCACCGCGTCTACCACAGCGGGGACACCGGCTACTTCGCCGGTTTCCAGGACATCGGCGCCGAGCACGGCCCGTTCGACGCCACCATGATCCAGATCGGTGCGTACAGCGACTACTGGCCGGACATTCATATGACGCCGGCCGAGGGCATGCGCGCCCATCTCGATCTCCAGGGCGACCGGCCCATCGGCGTCATGCTCCCGATCCACTGGGGCACGTTCAATCTCGCGCCGCACCCGTGGGCCGAGCCCGGTGAGGGCACGATCGCGGCGGCTGCCGAGGCGGGCGCGGGAATCGCGCTGCCGCGTCCCGGCGAGCCCTTCGAGCCCACCGGCGAGGACATTCCCACCGCGCCGTGGTGGCGGCCCGTGGCGATGGTTCCCGAGGACGGCTGGCCCGTGCTCTCCACCGATATCGGGGGACAGGACACCACCACCGTGGCGGGCACGGGAAAGACGGGCGGGACGCCCGAGAAGGCGCCCTCCGCGTAACGCCGTCTCCCTCCGCGTATCGCGTGCTGTGGTCCGGGTCGTCCTGTGGTCCGAGTCGTCCTGTGGTCCGGATCGTCAGACCTGGACCACAGGGACGCCGCGCTCCTCGAAGCGTGCGGTCAGCTCCGGTGCGCCCGTGTCCGTGATCAGTGTTCCGATGTCCTCCACCGGACAGATCCGGGCGAAGGCGCGGGCGCCCAGCTTCGAGCTGTCCGCCACGACGACAAGCCGCTCCGCGCGCTCGGCGAGCAGCGCGTTGATGCTCGCTTCGTGCTCGTTGTGCGCGCCGGCGCCCGACTCCGCGTCGAGGGCGTCCACTCCGAGGAAGGCGATATCCAGGCTGATCTCGCCCAGAATGTGCCGAGCCAGTGGCCCAACCAGTTCATACGACTGGGGCATCGCGACCCCGCCCGTGGTGACGATCTTGATATGAGGGCGTACCGCCAGCTCATGGGCGATGTTCAGTGCGTTGGTGACGATCGTGATCGCGGGATCGTCCGGAGTGCCCTGAAGGTCCGCGCGGGTGGCGATGGCCCTGGCCACCTCCGAGGTCGTGGTGCCGCCGTTCAGTCCGATCACCATGCCGCGCTCGGCCATCGCCGCCGCCGCACGCGCGATGCGCTCCTTCTCCGAGGCGTGCCGTACCGCCTTGTACCGCAGAGGCAGGTCGTACGAGACGGAGTGCGCGATCGCTCCGCCTCGTGTCCGTGTCAGCAGCCGCTGCTCGGCGAGATGGTCGAAATCGCGGCGGACGGTGGCCACGGACACACCGAGCTCGGCGGCGACGGCGTCGACCTCCAGCTGATGCCGTTCAGTCAGCAGCTCCAGCAAGGTCGTGTGCCGCTCGTGGCGATTCACCGCGTTCCCTTCGATTCGGATCGTACTGATCGTATCTTGCGCGATGCATGCTTGTTACTGCTCGTAAGCATCTCCTGGCGTGCAGAATAGATCAGAGTGTCCGACACGGTGATCCGACGCAGGGAGTGGAGACGCGCATGACGCATGTGCAGACGGAACTGGCCACCCAGCCCGAGTGCTGGCGCCGGGCCGCGGCGCTGGTGGACGAGGTGCGCGTGCGACTGCCCGAGCCAGGTGAACGTACGGCCGTGGTCGGCTGTGGCACCTCGCTCTTCATGGCCCGTGCCTACGCCTCGCTCCGCGAGGACGCCGGACTGGGCGAGACCGACGCCTTCGCCGCCTCCGAGTTCCCGGCCCGCCGTCGTTACGACCGGATCGTCGCGCTGACGCGCTCCGGCACCACGACCGAGGTGCTGCGGCTGCTCGCGGAGGTGCGCGGTACGGCCCGTACGACCGCGATCACGGCGGATCCCGCCACTCCGGTGCGCTCGGCGGCCGACGATCTGGTCGTACTGGACTTCGCCGATGAACGGTCCGTCGTCCAGACGCGGTTCGCCACCACGGCCCTCACGCTCCTCCGGGCCCATCTCGGTCTGCACTCCGACGCCGTGGTCGCGGACGCGGAGACGGCCCTCAAGGATCCGCTTCCCGAAGGCATCACCGAGTGCACGCAGTTCACCTTCCTCGGCCGCGGCTGGTCGGTCGGGCTCGCGGAGGAGGGCGCGCTCAAGATGCGGGAGGCGTCCCTCGCCTGGACCGAGGCGTATCCGGCGATGGAGTACCGCCACGGTCCGATCAGTATCACCACCACCGGAACGGCGACCTGGGCGCTCGGTCCCGGTCCGGAAGGGCTGGCGGAGCAGGTACGGGCGACCGGTGGGCTCTGGGTGGCGGGCCGGCTCGATCCGCTGGCCGAACTGGTACGGATCCAGCGGCTGGCCCTCGCCCTCGCGGACCGGCGCGGCCTCGACCCGGACAGCCCGCGCCATCTCACCCGTTCCGTGATCCTTCCCTCAGCGTCGTGAGTCGCTGACCGTCTGTCCTCATAGGGAGTTCGGCCCGGCGTTCCGCGCCGGGCCGAATGCTGCATTTCGCGCTGATGTGCGAGGGCTCATACCGGAGCGGGATGCTCTGTGGGCAAGTTCGTCAACTGTCCACCGTGGATGAACGTTCGGCGACTACCGTGTGTGCTCAGTGATCAACGGAGGGCACTGATGTCTCAACTTCGCGCACCCGTCGCGCGGCCGGAGCGCCGTGAGGGCGGGCGGCACGGCAGGCCGGGCGCCCGCTCGCTGTCCGCTGCGGCCAGACGCAACCCGCCGCTGCCGCCCGATGTCCGTATGCGCCCTCAGCTTCTGCGCACCGCCGTCCTTCCGGCGATAGTCGCCGCGCTGAGCGGCGCCGCCGCCGTGGTGGTCGTCCTCCGCTCGGCGGCGGCCGAACCGACCGCCGAGATCTGGACGGCCCTGGTCGGCACAGCGCTGCTCGCCTTCGCCGCCATCGGCGCGGCGGCGCTGGGAGCGGAGCGTACGGCCAAGTCCATCGTCGACCGCTGCGAGGCGCTGCGCCGGTCCAGCGTGCGCGGACAGGCCGATCTCCATACGGTCATCGAGCGGCTAAGACGCGGCGAGCGCCTTCCCGCGCGCCGTACGCCGTCCTCGTCCCCGTCCTCGTCCCCGTTTTCGTCCCCGTTTTCGTCCCCGCCCTCGGCCGAGGTGCCCGGCGGAGACGAACTCGACCTGTTGGCAGAGGAGTTGGGCCGGTCGCACGAAGCGGCCGTCACCGCCGTCGTCCAGGCGTCCAGGCTCTCCAGCAGTGTCGGCAACGAACAGAAGGTCGAGGTCTTCGTCAATCTGGCCCGTCGGCTCCAGTCACTGGTCCATCGGGAGATCCAGATCATCGATGAGCTGGAAAACCAGGTCGAGGATCCGGAGCTGCTGAAAGGCATCTTCCACGTCGACCATCTCGCCACCCGGATCCGCCGCCACGCCGAGAATCTCGCCGTCCTCGGCGGAGCCGTCTCCCGGCGCCAGTGGACCAAGCCGGTCATCATGACCGAGGTGCTGCGCTCGGCCATCGCCGAGGTGGAGCAGTATCCGCGGATCAAACTGGTGCCGCCGATCGCCGGCGCCCTGCGCGGCCATGCCGTCGCCGATGTCATCCATCTGCTCGCCGAACTGGTCGAGAACGCCACGCTGTTCTCGTCGCCGCACACTCAAGTGCTCTTGCGGGCTCAGCGTGTGACGGCCGGGCTGGCCATCGAGGTGGAGGACCGCGGCCTCGGCATGCCGCCCGGCGAGCAGCAGAAGATGAATGCCCTGCTCGCCCGCCCCGACCAGGTGAATGTGGCACATCTGCTCCAGGACGGGCGGATCGGGCTCTTCGTGGTCTCGGCGCTGGCGCGCAGACATGGGATCGCGGTGCGGCTCCAGTCCAATATCTACGGTGGCGTCCAGGCGGTGCTGGTGCTGCCGCAAGCGCTCCTCGGCCCGGAGGACACGGAACCGGACGGTCATCCGCCGACGTCCCCGCCCGTGCCTGAGCCGATGACCACGTCCGCGTCCGCGCCCGCGCCCACGTCCACACCCAGGCCCGCGCCCACGGTGGTGCCCGTACCGAGGCAGCACGCGCCGGCGCCGCCTCGGCCGCAGGTGTACGAGGCACCTGGGCCCGCCGCC
>NZ_FMDK01000687.1 GCF_900091995.1 Streptomyces sp. MnatMP-M17 | reverse complement strand
GTCCTGAACCCCAACCAACAGACGGCGGCCAGACGCCAAACCCACGCGCCACCACCCCACTCCACTCCCGCGCACACCACCCACCAGCCCGGCGGCCGGAAAGAAACCGGCACCTCCAACCCTAGGACGCCACGCTCGCCATCGCCCTCACCAGGCCGGAGGCCGGGACTGGTCGCCGGCCTCGATCTCCTTCGGCCAGGCCCAGTCACGGGCGTGACCGTCCGTCCTGCTCAGGATCCCGGGATCGGGCGGGAACTCTTCGTTGTGCGGTCCGGACCAGTAGGCCCGCCGCGTGCGAGGAAGAGGTATCTCCACCAGCTTGCCGTCGTGGATCATCCACAGCCCGAAGCAGTCATCCTCCTCGTCGTGGATCAGGACCTGCACCGTCTCCGGCCGGGGCCACGGCAAGGACTCCAGGTGCTTCAACAGCCCAGATCTGCTCCGCATCCGCACGAACTCCGTACCCCAGCCGAAACCCCAGTTTCCACCGGGCCGCATCTCGAAGAACTCTCCGTTCCAGGTCCGCGCGTCGTCAGGCCGCGTCAACGGCTCCATGACCTCCTTCGCGTCCTGCGCCAGCACGATGACCTCAGCAATTCTGCTCATGCCGGAATACCACCGCGAGCCATGGACGCACCGCAACTGAGATCTGCCGCCGACGCGCGAAGAGGTGGGCGCGGGCCTGGTTGGGCTGGTCCGCGCCCACCTCTCCGGGTAGGCGACTACGGGTGTACGCGAGTCAGCGCGCTGGTTGCGGTGGCGGTGACGAACGTGGTGAAGGCGTGCGGCGCGACGGCGAAGGCAGGGCCCTGTGGGTTTCTTCGAGTCTCAATCGCCTCAGCTCCGTGCCGTAGTAATCGAGAGGTGAAGCGCTCGGGTCCAGGTCTCGCGTGTTCTTCACGACAGCCTCCAACTTTCCGGAGCGTTACGCTCATTCCGTAGCCGAGAGTAGTTGAGTCGTCGCAATCTTGGAAGGTGAACCCAACAATTCGTCTCCGTCGAGCTGGAGTTAGCGTGCGGACCAGCGCCGATTACCCACCTTCGTGCTATGGCATGAGTTTCACTGTCGGTGAGCATTCCGCCCGGCACCTGCGTCGGATCGTACGGACGTACCTTTGTGCCTGGGAATTGGAAGAATTGTGCGAGGCCGCTGAATTGGCACTGACCGAGCTGCTCGCGAATGTGGTTCGGCATGTGCCGGGCCGAGGATGTTCCGTGCTGTTCGTATGGCGGCCGGGCGCTCTGCGTGTCGAGGTGACGGACAGGGCGCCCGGCGTGCCATTCGTAAAGCAGCCAACCTCGGACGGCGGGCCGGAGGATGAACTGGCCGAGGGCGGGCGCGGGTTGCTGCTGGTGGAGGCCGTGACCGACCGGTGGGGAGTGACTCCGCAGGCGGAGGGCGGAAAGACGGTCTGGTTCGAGTGCGTGGCGAAGGAGCGGGCGCCGGACTCAGCGTGTGGCTGATGCCTCTTCCAGGCGGCCCGGTTCGCCTGGTCGCCCGCCGTCGCCACCGTTACGGCCACGTCCGTCCGGCAGCACTCGCGCCAACCAGTGCGACCGGCCGGCCGCCAGTGGGCCCAGTACCGCCAGGATCAGTACGTAACCCGCGATGAAAGGGGCGAGCCGCGCGTCCAGGCTCGCCCCGGCGGCCATGGTGGCGAGGATCAGGGCGAATTCGCCGCGCGCCAGCAGCGTGGTGGAGATATTGGCCGCCGGTCCGGCGGCGAAACCGTTGATTCTGGCGGCGGAGATGCCCGCGACGACGTTCATGACCAGTGTCACGGCGACGGCGGCCAGTACCGGCCACAGCACGGTCGGCAGATCGCCCGGATTGATCGAGAGACCGAAGGCGAAGAAGAAGATCGCGCCGAAGGCGTCGCGCAGAGGATGGACGAGTTTGCGTATCCGGTCGCCCGAGGTCGTACCGCCGAGCATCAGGCCGACCATGAACGCGCCTATGGCGTCCGCCACTCCGAACCATTCCGACACGCCCGCCACGAAGACCGCGATGCCGAGAAAGGAGATCACGAGCAGTTCGTCGTCCTTGGTGGCGATGAACCGGCTCACCAGCTTTGTGCCGTACCGGGCCGCGACCGCGAGAGCCAGCAGGAAGCCGAAGGCCTTCGCTCCGTCCATCACCGCCGCCGAGAGGCTGTCGGCACCGGACAGGATCGGCTGGAGGGCCGCGAGATAGAGGGCCAGGAAGATGTCCTCGACGACGATGATGCCGAGGATGGGCTTGGTCTCCGGATTGCCGATCCGGCCGAGGTCGACCAGCACCTTGGTGACGATGGCGGACGAGGAGATGCCGAGCACTCCGGCCAGCACCAGCGCCTCGCTCGTGCCCCAGCCGAGCGCGAAGCCGAAGCCGAGGCCCGCGCCGACGTTCAGGGCCAGATAGGTGCCGCCCGCGAGGGCCATCTTCCGGCCGCCCGCCTTGAGGTCGTCCAGATGGAATTCCAGGCCCAGATAGAAGAGCAGCAGGACCAGGCCCAGGGCGCTGAGCATCTCCAGGTCGTGCGGATCGGAGACCAGCACGATGCCGGGCGTGTGAGGGCCGAGAAGGATCCCGGCCAGGATGAAGAGAGGGATCGTGGGCAGCTCGATCCGGCTGCCCAGCCGGGCGAGTACGGCGGCGGCGAGGAAGGCGCCGCCCATGGCTATGAGGGTCTCCGCGTGTCCGATGGGATCGCTCCTCCGTCTTCGGGTCCGTCTGTGAGTCGATCTTCGATTCGTCAAGGAAGTGTCAAGGAATCGTCAGTAATTAGTTTACCAAACGATTTGCTGAGCAACTTTTGATGCCCGGCAGATGCCTCGGAGGCTGCGGTTTGGCTGATGATCGCCGGTCGGTTCACGGCGTGTCGGCCACTACGAGTCGTCGGGTGATTTGTCCCGGGGGTCGGTCATGAGCTGGGGATCGAGGCGCCGAGTACGTAGTACGAGCACGGCGCGCCCGGTGTGCGAATGGCGCGATCCCGATGGCGATGAACCGTCACCCGACGCCACCCATACGGAGGTTGATGGCACCATGGTCGGGCGGGGTGCGGAGCGGGGTGTGAGCGTCGCGCGCTCCCGCGCGGCAGGGCTAGGCGGACCGACCGAGGGTGTGATCAGTTGTGGCCATTTCGCTGTCAGTGGTGCTTCTCTTGGCGATCATCATGGTGGTGCTGATC
Organism: Streptomyces sp. MnatMP-M17; assembly: GCF_900091995.1. GTDB lineage: Bacteria > Actinomycetota > Actinomycetes > Streptomycetales > Streptomycetaceae > Streptomyces. The sequence continues at coordinate 7,003 of NZ_FMDK01000687.1, read as the reverse complement.
CGCGGCGGTTCGCTCAAGGCCGGGCCGGCGATCGTGGCGATCCTCTTCGGCTTCTTCCTCGCGTCCACCAATATGGCGCCGTCGGTGAACCGGTTCCTCAACTCGATAGCCGACACGATCAACCAGATCAGCTTCTAGACCGGCTGGATCGGCATCAGCTTCTGGTGCGTACGGTTTCTGGTGCGTACGGTCCCTTGGAACGCCACCGGCCCGACCGGTGGCGTATGCACGCGGTCGGGCCGGAGGCCATGGAGCGGGCGACGGGAATCGAACCCGCGTAGCTAGTTTGGAAGACTAGGGCTCTACCATTGAGCTACGCCCGCACAGTGTGTGCCGCGGGCCCGAAGGACCTCGGCACGGACAACATCGTAGCGGGTCTGCGCTGTTCGCCGCACACCTGGCGTACAGCAGACAAAGAGGCCGACGTGGCGCCCGCGGGCATGTACCCTACGTGTCGCACCGACGGGGTGTGGCGCAGCTTGGTAGCGCGTCCGCTTTGGGAGCGGAAGGTCGTCGGTTCGAATCCGGCCACCCCGACCATTTACGCAGGATCGCAGCGCGGCAGCGCATTGTGGGGGCCTTCCCGCTTGCGGTTACTATGCAAGCTGCGTGCCCGTGTGTCTGAAGAGTCTCTGATGAGCCGGGCCGAATCCGCTGGGCCGCCGGAGAGCGGCGGACACAGCAGAACCCCAGAATCAGCCACCAAGGAGACCGAACCGTGAAGAGCGCCGTGGAGACCCTGAACCCGACTCGGGTTCGGCTCACTGTCGAGGTGCCCTTCGAGGAGCTCAAGGACAGCCTCGACGCGGCGTACAAGAAGATCAACCAGCAGGTCACGGTGAAGGGCTTCCGCAAGGGCAAGATCCCGGCCCGGATCATCGACCAGCGGTTCGGGCGTGGTGCTGTGCTGGAGGAGGCGGTCAACGACGCCCTCCCGAAGTTCTACACCGACGCGGTCAACGAGGGTGAGCTGAATGTCCTCGGCCAGCCCGACGTCGACATCACCGAGCTGAAGGACGGCGAGCTGCTCGCCTTCACCGCCGAGGTGGACGTCCGCCCGGTCATCGAGATCCCGGACTACTCCGGTATCGAGGTCATCGTCGACGCCATCGAGGTCTCCGAGGAGGACGTGGACAAGGCCGTCGAGGCGCTCCGCGACCGCTTCGCCTCCACCGCTCCGGTCGAGCGCGCCGCCGCCGACGGCGATGTCGTGACGCTCGACCTGGAGGCCAAGGTCGACGGCGAGGTGCTGCCCGACGGTGTCGCGAGCGGTGTGCAGTACACCATCGGCTCCGGCGAGCTGCTCGACGGTGTCGACGAGGCCGTCATCGGTCTGGAGGCCGGCGGCGAGGCCACGTTCACCTCCGAGCTGAAGGGCGGCACCGCCGAGGGCAAGGAGGCCGAGGTCACCGTCAAGGTCTCCCAGGTCTCCGCGCGCGAGGTGCCCGAGCTGGACGACGACTTCGCGCAGATGGCTAGCGAGTTCGACACGCTCGAAGCGCTGCGCGCGGACAGCCGTAAGCGCCTTGAGGGCAACCGCCAGTACGACCAGGCCACGCAGGCCCAGGAGCGCGTCCTGGAGGAGCTGCTGAAGCTGGCCGAGGTGCCGATCCCGGAGAAGCTGCTCGCGGACGAGATCAACACCCGTAAGCACAACCTGGAGCACCACCAGCTCGGTCAGATGGGACTCGACCTCGCGAAGTACCTGGAGATCCAGGGCAAGACCGAGGAGGAGTTCGAGACCGAGACCAAGGAGCAGGCGGAGAAGGGCATCCGGACGCAGTTCATCCTCGATGAGCTGGTCAACAAGGAGAAGCTGAACGTCAACCAGGAGGAGCTCACCGAGCACCTCATGCGGCGCGCGCAGTCCTCCGGTATGTCTCCCGACGAGTTCGCCAAGGCGGTCGTCGAGGGCGGCCAGGTGCCGATGCTCGTGGGCGAGGTCGCGCGCGGCAAGGCGCTGGCCGTGGTGGTCGAGGCCGCGAAGGTGACGGACACGAACGGTGTGCTGGTCGACCTGAGCGACGAGGACGAGGACGACGAGGCCGTCGCCGAGTCCGAGACGGAGACGGTGGAGGCCGCCGCCGGGGACACGGCCGCCGCGGACAAGGGTGACGACAAGGGCGACAAGACCGAGGCCTGAGCCGTACCGCTCCGGCGTCCGACCGACGCCGGGCCGGGCGGCCGTACGAGGCAGCGTCCGGCCGTACGCAGCTCCGGCCCGCCCGGACGCCCCGGCGGGTCCTGATGCCGCTCCGTACACCGCTCTGAACGCCAGGAAGGGCCCCGGACGCACCACGCGACCCCGGGGCCCTTCGCGTCCGCGCCCAGGCCCTTACAGAGCCGTACAGAGCCTCGCGGCCTTCAACTACCTTGCGCTCCCAGCGAACAGCCACGGAACCGGGATGGCGCCCGCCGACCAGCGCGTTAGGGTCCATGAATACGAGGGCTGGGGAGTCTCCCGTCCCCGGTACGAAGACGCTGAGACGGCCAAAGCCGTCAGAGACGAGCAGGTGTATACGTGACGAATCTGATGCCTTACGCCGCCGGTGAGCCGTCCCTCGGTGGTGGCCTCGGCGACCAGGTCTACAGCCGGCTGCTCGGAGAGCGGATCATCTTCCTCGGCCAGCAGGTCGACGACGACATCGCGAACAAGATCACGGCGCAGCTCCTCCTCCTCGCGGCCGAGCCCGAGAAGGACATTTTCCTGTACATCAACAGCCCCGGCGGTTCCGTGACGGCAGGTATGGCCGTCTACGACACCATGCAGTACATCCCGAACGACGTGGTGACCATCGGTATGGGTCTCGCCGCGTCGATGGGCCAGTTCCTGCTGACCGGTGGCACGGCGGGCAAGCGCTTCGCGCTGCCGCACACCGACATCCTCATGCACCAGGGTTCCGCGGGCCTCGGTGGCACCGCCTCCGACATCAAGATCCAGGCCGAGCAGCTTCTCCGTACGAAGAAGCGCATGGCCGAGATCACCGCCCGCCACACCGGGCAGTCGGAGGAGACGATCATCCGCGACGGTGACCGCGACCGCTGGTTCACCGCCGAGGAGGCCAAGGACTACGGCATCATCGACGAGATCATCTCCGCTGCTTCGGGCGTTCCGGGCGGCGGCGGCACCGGGGCCTGAGCAGCACCGCGGCCTGAGCACCGCCGCCCCGCAGCAGCCGCACCAGCCGCATCGGCCGGCCAAGACCACCGAACGCCACAGGATGGTGAACACCCACATGCACAACATGAACAGCTACTCCGCGAGCGGTCTCCACACCGGCCCGCAGGTGGACAACCGTTACGTCGTTCCGCGCTTCGTGGAGCGCACCTCGCAGGGCGTGCGGGAGTACGACCCGTACGCGAAGCTCTTCGAGGAGCGAGTGATCTTCCTCGGTGTGCAGATCGACGACGCCTCCGCCAATGACGTCATGGCGCAGCTCCTCTGCCTGGAGTCGATGGATCCCGACCGGGACATCTCGATCTACATCAACAGCCCCGGTGGCTCGATGACGGCCCTCACGGCCATCTACGACACCATGCAGTTCGTGAAGCCCGACATCCAGACCGTGTGCATGGGCCAGGCCGCCTCGGCCGCCGCCGTCCTGCTCGCCGCCGGGACCGCCGGCAAGCGGCTCGCCCTGCCCAACGCGCGCGTGCTCATTCACCAGCCGTCCAGCCAGACCGGCCGTGAGCAGCTCTCCGACCTGGAGATCGCGGCCAACGAGATCCTGCGGATGCGTGCCCAGCTCGAAGAGATGCTGGCCAAGCACTCCACGACGCCGATCGAGAAGGTCCGCGACGACATCGAGCGCGACAAGATCCTCACCGCCGACGACGCGCTCGCGTACGGCCTGGTCGACCAGATCGTGTCGACGCGCAAGACCACGGCCGCTGCGGCAGCCTGACACACCCGGCGCCCTTGGCGCGGTGCGCGCATGAGTCCGGCCGGGCTCCGGTCGGCGTCCTGTTGGGGTCCTGTCGGACCGTCCCGTCGCGTTCGTACGGGACCGGGACGGGATGCCACGACCATGTGAACCGCGCCAAGGGGGGCCCGAACGGGGGCCCGAGCAAGGTACCGTCGGATATGAGGCACAGGAGCCGCTGAACCAAAGCTGCTCCCAGGCGAAGGGGAAGCACCTCGTGGCACGCATCGGTGATGGCGGCGATCTGCTCAAGTGCTCGTTCTGCGGGAAGAGCCAGAAGCAGGTGAAGAAGCTCATCGCGGGTCCCGGTGTGTACATCTGCGACGAGTGCATCGACCTCTGCAACGAGATCATCGAGGAGGAGCTCGCGGAGACCTCCGAGGTGCGGTGGGAGGAACTGCCCAAGCCTCGTGAGATCTACGAGTTCCTCGAGGGCTATGTCGTCGGCCAGGAGCCCGCGAAGAAGGCCCTGTCGGTGGCGGTCTACAACCACTACAAGCGTGTGCAGGCCGGTGAGACCGGTGGCGCGTCCGGCCGTGAGGACGCGATCGAGCTGGCGAAGTCGAACATCCTGCTGCTGGGCCCGACCGGCTCCGGCAAGACGCTGCTCGCGCAGACACTCGCCCGCATGCTGAACGTACCGTTCGCCATCGCGGACGCGACGGCGCTCACGGAGGCCGGCTATGTGGGCGAGGACGTCGAGAACATTCTGCTGAAGCTGATCCAGGCGGCCGACTACGACGTCAAGAAGGCCGAGACCGGGATCATCTACATCGACGAGATCGACAAGGTCGCCCGCAAGAGCGAGAATCCGTCGATCACGCGTGATGTGTCGGGCGAGGGCGTCCAGCAGGCGCTGCTGAAGATCCTGGAGGGCACGACGGCCTCCGTACCGCCGCAGGGCGGACGCAAGCATCCGCACCAGGAGTTCATCCAGATCGACACGACGAATGTGCTCTTCATCGTGGGCGGCGCGTTCGCCGGTCTGGAGAAGATCATCGAGTCGAGGGCGGGCGCGAAGGGCATCGGCTTCGGAGCGACGATCCGCTCGAAGCGGGAGATCGAGGCGAGCGACCAGTTCCAGGAGGTCATGCCGGAGGACCTGGTGAAGTTCGGGATGATCCCGGAGTTCATCGGCCGTCTGCCCGTGCTGACGTCGGTCCACAACCTGGACCGCGAGGCGCTGCTCCAGATCCTGGTCGAGCCGCGCAACGCGCTGGTGAAGCAGTATCAGCGGCTCTTCGAACTCGACGGTGTGGAACTGGACTTCGACCGCCCGGCCCTGGAGGCTATCGCCGACCAGGCGATCCTGCGCGGCACGGGCGCGCGCGGTCTGCGCGCGATCCTCGAAGAGGTGCTCCAGTCGGTGATGTACGAGGTCCCGTCCCGCAAGGACGTGGCCCGCGTCGTCATCACGGCGGAGGTCGTCCGCGACAACGTGAACCCGACGCTGGTACCGCGCGAGCCGAGGATCGTCAAGAACGACGGCCGCCACGAGAAGTCCGCGTAGCGCCCAACACGACACACAGGAGCGCCCGGCCGTTTCCACCGGCCGGGCGCTCCCGCGTTGTGTCGTGTGTCCCGGATCAGTCGTCGTCGTACCCGAACGGTGCCTGGAATCCGGCGGTGCTGAGGGTGCAGTTGAAGGGCGCGGGCATGAGGATCTCCTTGCCGAACGGCACGGTGAGATGGGACGCGTATCCCTTGGCGGTCGGCGACCAGAAGACGGTGGCGCTGTCCTCCTGCATGTCGAGCAGCAGATAGACGGGAACGCCGGCCTTGCCGTAGCGCTCGACCTTGTCGACCAGATCCGCGTCCCGCGTCGACGCCGAGGTCAGCTCCGCGATGAAGGACAGGCCCTCCCCGTCCAGATGGCGACTTGTCGTCCTCCGGGTCCGGCGGTCGGCCGCATGCACATCCGGCCCGTACGCACGCTCGACGCCGGGGAACACGTAGAGCGCCGGGGCGGAGCTGACGCGATGGCCCTCCGGGAGATGGGGACGGAGCTGATCGCAGATCAGATCCATGACGTCGAGGTAGTACGCCTTCGACCACGGCGACGCGACGATGTTCCCCCTGATGATCTCGGCTTTGAAGCCGTCCGGCACGTTGAGCTGGTCGAGGGCCTTGCACAGCTCCTCGAAGCGTCGGGGGTCGTTGCCGTCTATCGTCGGGCGCTCAAGCATCACCGTCATGATGCGTCTCCCTCGCACAGCAGGCCAGTCCGGCACTTAGCGTAACCGCACTGTACCTGAGAGTGGAAAGCGGGTGCCCGGCCGAAGCGGGCGGCCGGGCGCCGTTGTGTGTGGTGCGCGGTCCCGCGGGGTGCGGGTCAGAGCTCGACGCGGACGTCGTTGCGGAGGTTGGCGGCGAGGGTGGCCGCGTCCTCCAGGGACGTGGGTTTGCCGGTGGAGAGCTGGGCCAGGTCGATCGAGAGGACGTAGGCGACGGTGCTGTGGTCGGCCCAGATGCAGGTCGGGAAGGACGACGTCTTGCCGCTGTCCGTGATCTTGGCCTCCTGGCACTTCAGGACGCCGTTCTCGAATCCCGCGGGTGTGAACTCCTGGGGGCTGCCGACCAGTTCGCCTTCGCCGCTCTTGTCCGTGGCGGCTTCCGTCTTCATGCTGGTGAACAGCGCGTCGACGACCTTCTCCGGGTCCTCTATCTCGCCGTACACACCGCTGAAGGTGAGCTGTTTGCCCATAGGGGTGTCGCCGCCGGCCTCGGAGGTGTAGCCCGCGCCGACGTCCTTGGGGTTCTTCACACCCCAGGTCTCCATGTCCTTGATGTCCTTCTCGGACATGCCGTCGTCACCGGCGGCGCCGGAATCGACCTTCTTGTACGTGCCGTCGATGACCGTCGCGGGCGTCGCCAGCTTGTGCGGGCCGTCGTCCGCGATCGAGCCGCCGCCTCCACCGCCGCCCGAGGTCAGGAAGTACGCGCCGCCGGCTATCACCGCCAGCGCCACCACGGCGACACCGATGATCAGACCGGTCTTCTTCCTGGGCGCCGGGCCCGGAGGCGGCGGCGGATACTGGCCGCCGCCACCGTACGGAGGCTGCTGCGGCGGCCGGCCGTAC
>NZ_FMDK01000985.1 GCF_900091995.1 Streptomyces sp. MnatMP-M17 | reverse complement strand
GGGGAGTTATTCGGACCCCCGGCCCGCCGGTACGGCGGGCCCCACGACCAACACGGGCACGCCGGTCACTCCCAAGGTGACCGACGCCGCCAGGAACAGGCCCGTACCCACGAACGACTGGTGGTCCTCGCTGGCCTTCCAGCGGTACGGCGACAATCCGTACTCCACGCCGATGTACGGCCATCCGCTCACCTATCAGGCGACCGCGGGCGGTCTCCAGGTCGGCTATCCGACCGCTCCGACGGTCAGCGGCGACGGCCGTCAGTACGAGTACGCGCACAAGGCCGATCTCACGCTCGGACTGACCGGGCTCAACTCGCCCGACACCAAGGCCGACAGCTGGTCGGACTGGACGGTCACGCCGTACTGGTCGGACGGCGCCCGCACCCTGCGGACCACCATCGGCCACGGTCTGCCCTTCGTCTACGCCAAGGGCACCGGCGGCGACGCGCGCGTCACCACCGCCGCCGCGCCCCAGGTCTTCGCCGACCAGGGCAATGTCCTCGGCATCACCGTCGCGGGACACCACTACGCCCTGTTCGCGCCGACCGGCAGCGACTGGACCGTAGCGGGATCCACGCTCACGGCCGGGCTCGGCAGCCGTGACTACTTCTCCCTCGCGGTCCTGCCGTCCACGGACGCGCTGGCTGCCTACCGGAAGTACGCGTACAGCTTCGTCACCGGCTCGAAGGTGAGCTGGAGCGCCGACGGCGGCACGGTCAGGGCGACCTACAGCCTCACCACCGCGCCGCAGGAGGGCACCGAGACCGGTACGCTCCAGGCCCTCTACCGCCACCAGTGGCTCCACACGACCGACGCGCTCACGCCGTACACCTATGTCTCGTCACGCGGCACGATGAAGGTCCGCGAGGGCACCTCCTTCACCACCAGCCAGCAGTCGGCCGGAGTGCTGCCCGCGCTGCCGAGGTCCGGCGGTGTCGACCAGGCACGGCTCCGGGGCTATCTGAACGAGGTGGCGAACGCGGCCGATCCGTTCTCCGGCGCGGTCGACACCTACTGGACCGGCAAGGCGCTGGGCAAGCTCGCCCAACTGGTGCCCATGGCCGACCAGATCGGCGAGACCGCGACCCGCGACAAGCTGGTCGGACTGCTCAAGGGCCGGCTGGAGCAGTGGTTCACGGCGGGCGGCGCCAATGAGTTCTCTTACGACAGGAACTGGAAGACGCTGACCGGCTATCCCGCCTCCTACGGCAGTGACACGGAGCTCAACGACCACCACTTCCACTACAGTTACTACGTCTACGCGGCGGCGATCGTCGCCCAGTACGACCAGGCGTGGGCCGCCGACTCCGCCTGGGGCGGCATGGTGAAGACGCTCGTACGCGACGCGGCCAATCCCAGCCGTGACGACACCCAATTCCCTTTCCTGCGCGGCTTCGACATATACGCGGGACACAGCTGGGCCTCGGGACACCAGGGCTTCGCCGCGGGCAACAACCAGGAGTCGTCTTCGGAGTCAACCAACCTCAGTGCCGCACTGATCCTGTGGGGCTCCGCGACCGGTAACGCCCAACTGCGCGATCTGGGCAGCTACCTGCTGACCACCGAGTCCGAGGCGATCGGCCAGTACTGGTTCGACGCCGACCAGGAGGTCTTCCCGTCCTCCTTCGGGCATGACACGGTCGGTATGGTGTGGGGCAGCGGCGGCGCGTACTCCACCTGGTGGACCGCCAATCCGGAGGAGATCCACGGCATCAACGCCCTTCCGCTGACCGGTGGTTCGCTCCATCTCAGCCGTGAGAAGGACGCGATCAGGCGCAATCTCGCGGAGATGGTGCGGGAGAACGGCGGTCCGGCCGTCGAATGGCGGGACATTCTCTGGGAGTTCGAGGCCCTCGCCGATCCGGCGGCGGCCAAGGCCAAGTGGGACGCGGGCAACGCGGGCTACACACCCGAGGCGGGCGAGTCCAGGGCCCATACGTACCACTGGATCACCACACTGGACGCGCTGGGCGCTCCCGACGCGACGGTGACCGGCTCGGTCCCGACCTCTGCCGTCTTCACCAAGGGCGGAGTACGGACGTACGCGGCGCACAACTTCGAGCCGGTGGCGCGCACCGTCACCTTCTCGGACGGTAAGACGCTCACCGTACCGGCGCGCTCGACAGCGACCGGATAGCGGACCTCTCTCGACAGCGGGCCCCCTCTCTCGCGGCACGCGTACGACCCGCGAGACACGGCCGACCCGCGAGGCACGGCCCACGACGGACGGCGGGTCCCGGCTCAGGCCGAGGCCCGCCGTACCAGTGTGGTCGGAGTGATCACCGAAGCAGGCGCCGAGGCGCCCTCGCGGTCCCGGTCCAGACCGCGCAGCAGCAGCCGCGCCATCAGCCGGCCCTGTCCCTCTATGTCCTGCCGGACGGTGGTCAGCGGCGGATCGGTGGCCTCCGCGACCGAGTCCATGTCGTCGAAGCCGACCAGCGCCACATCGTCGGGCACCGCGCGGCCACGCTCCTTGAGCACCCGCAGCGCGCCCGAGCCCATCAGATCGTTGGCGGCGAACACCGCGTCCAGATCGGGGGAGCGCTCCAGCAGCTCCGCCATCGCGCGCGCTCCGCTCTCCGCCGTGAACGCGCCCTCGGCGATCAGCCCGGGATCCGCGTTCAGCAGCACATCGTGGTAGCCGTCCAGCCGGTCGGTGGCCGAGGTCTGGTCGCGCGGGCCCGCGATATGCGCGATGCGCCGCCGGCCGAGGTCCCGCAGGTACTGGACGGCCGCGCGGGCGCCGCCGCGGTTGTCGGCGTCCACATACGGCACGGCCTGACGGTCCTGGGCCGCCGTCCAGCTCGGCCGGCCTCCGTAGACCGTCGGCATCCCGGCCCGCCGGGTGATCTCGGGGATCGGATCGTCGGTGTGCAGCGAGAAGGCGAGCGCGCCATCGACATGGCCGCCCGCCAGATAGCGGGCGATCCGGTCGTAGTCGCCGGGACCTTCGAGCAGGAGCAGCACCAACTGGGTGTCGTGCGCGGTCAGTTCCTTGCTGATACCGCGGATCTGCTGGGAGAAGAACGGATCGGAGAAGATCCGGATCTCCGGCTCCGCGATGATCACGGCGACCGCGCCGGTGCGCCGGGTGACCAGGGTGCGGGCCGCGTGGTTCGGTACGTATCCCAGCTCGTCGACCGCCCGGCGCACCTTGTCGACCAGCGGCTGCCGGACTCCCGCACCGCCGTTGACGACCCGCGAGGCCGTGGCCCGGGAGACGCCGGCGCGCGCGGCGACAGCTTCCAGAGTGGGACGGAACCCAGGGGACGGCTCGGGCAAGGCGTGCGCTCCTCGTCGGGGACGGATATACGGCTGACGGTGCCGGTACGGGCGTACAGGACCTGATGGCTGCCGGTACGGCCCGGACAGGACCGATATGGCGGTGCCGTACGGCACCGCCGCATACGGGGGCGAGACGGGCTGCCGGACAGCTACAGCCTAACCGCTGTGGGCGCTTGGATTGAGAGCGCTTCCAAGGCGCCCCATCAGCGATGTCCTGGCAGACCTGTCCGCCCGGAGTCCATGCCCACGGTCCCTGGTGCCGTACGCCCGCCGAACGACTCCCGCGCGGCCGGCGCCCCGTACACGACATGTATACGGTCGGCATGCCCAGCCGCACCCATGTGCCTTCGGCCCGCCGACTGCCCTCTTTTGCACGGGAGTTCACCGGGGTACCTTCCGCCCCATGGAGATCCGTGCGCGGGGAGCCCGCTGGTCATACAGAACCTTGGTCGCGGCGGCCTCCGCCGCTCTCCTCGGGGTGCTGCTCACTCCGACAGGGGCACTGGGCGCACAGCCCGCCGCGGGGCCGGGCGAACCGAAGGTGAAGGAGAGCCGGCCCGTCTACTCGTACGACGACGCGATCCGGGAGTCCATCTGGGTGGACACCGGGATCGACGGTGACGAGGACGGCAGGAACGACCGCGTCGCCGTCGATGTCATCCGGCCGAGCGAGCCCGCCGAGCGGGGCCGCAAGGTTCCCGTGATCATGGACGCGAGCCCGTACTACTCCTGCTGCGGACGCGGCAACGAGAGCCAGCGGAAGACCTATGACGCGGATGGCAGACCGGTCGGCTTCCCGCTGTACTACGACAACTACTTCGTACCGCGCGGCTATGCCTTCGTCGCCGTCGATCTCACGGGCACCAGCCGCTCCGACGGCTGTGTCGATGTCGGCGGACGCTCCGACATCCAGTCGGCCAAGGCCGTGGTCGACTGGCTGAACGGCCGCGCCCGCGGCTACGGCAGCCGCACCGGCACCCAGCGC
>NZ_FMDK01001004.1 GCF_900091995.1 Streptomyces sp. MnatMP-M17 | reverse complement strand
GCCGGCGCAGCGTGGTGGCGCGCTCGATGGCTTCCGTACGGACGCGCTCGCTCTCGGCGGTGGCCCCGGAGCGCAGCTCGTCGGCGTCCGCCTTGGCCTTGGTCAGCAGCTCCTCGGCGGACCTGGCCGCCTCCTCGATCTGCTGGACGGCCTCACGCCGGGCCTCGCCACGGATCCGCTCGCCCTCGGCGACCGCCTCCGCCCTGAGCTGCTCGGCCTCGCCGCGCAGCCTGCGGGCCTCCTCCTGGAGCTCGACCGTTTTGGCGCGGTACTCCTTGGTGTCGTCCTTGGCCGCGCCCTTGAGCTGGTCGGCCTGCTCGGCCGCCTCGCCGCGCAGCCGGTCCGCCTCGGCCTCCGCCTCACGGCGGATCCGGTCGGCCTCCTCGCTCGCCGACCTGGTGGTGGCCTTGGCGTCGTCCGACGCCTTCGTCAGCACCTCTTCGGCGGTACGGGCCGCCTTGGCGAGCTGGGCCGCGGTGTCCTCGGCGGCGACCGTACGGGCCTTCTCCGCGGCCTCCGCGACCAGCTTCTCGGCCTCCGCGCGGGCGTCGGCGAGCGCCTGCTCGGCCTCCGCCCTGGTGGCCTCGGCGTCCTTCGTGGCCTCGCCGACCAGCCGGGCGATCTCCGACTTGGCCGTACGCGTGCGCTGTTCGTTCTGCGACTCGACTCCGGCCAGCCGCTTGGCCGCGCTCTCCCTGGCCTCCGCGGTGATCTTCTCGGCCTCCGCGCGGGCCTCGCGCAACCGCTCCTGCGCCTCGTGCATCCGCTGATCGGCGGCGCGGCTCAGCTCGGCGGCGTGCTGGCGGACCTGATCGGCCTCGGCGGTGGTGGACGTACGCAGCTGCTCGGCGTGGCTGGAGGCCTCCTGCGCCTGCGTGGACGCGGCGTTCAGCAGCCGCTCGGCGTCCCTGCGTGCCCGCAGCAGGATCGCTTCAGCTTCCGACCTGGCCGCCTCGGACGCCTCGCCGAGCCGGCGGCGGGCCTCCTCGGTGACCCGGGCGGCCTCCGCGCGGGCGGCGGCCAGGGACTGCTCGGCCTCGGCGCGGGACTCGTCCAGCAGCCGCCGGGCCTGGGACTCCGTACGGGCCCTGAGCTGCTCGGCCCAGGCGACGTTCTCGTTGACATGCGACTCGACGGTCTGCCGGCGCTCCGCGAGCTCCTGGTCGAGCCGCTGGCGGCGCTGGACGGCCTCCGCGTGCAGCTCCGCCTGGAGCCTGGCCTGGTGCTCGGCGTGCTCCTGGAGGATGCGCTGCGTCTGGGCGCGGGCGTCACGCAGTTCGCGCTCCGCGTCCGCGCGCATCTGCTCGGCCTGGATCTGGGCGTTACGGAGGTGCTGCTCGGCCTGGTAGCCGAGGTCGCCGTTGTCGTAGGACGACGGGCGCGTGGCCAGTGTGCGGCGTGCCTCATGGAGCTTGGCGCGCAATACCTCGACCTGGTAACCGAGGTCCTCGGCGTGCTGGACGGCCTTCTCCCGCGCGGTCTTCAGCCGTTCCATCTCGGCTTCGAACCGCGAGAGGTGGTCGTCGTCAGCTCGGTGGCTCTCCTGGCGTTCGTAGCCCCGCACTGCGCGGTCCCATCCGTCCCCTGGTCGCAACTGCCCAATCGAGCACCGTTCGCGGCGAACGGCCCCCCGGGGAATGGTGTCAGATCAACGGCAGGGGCGCGGCCCCGGCCCGGCCCCGGCCCGGAGCGCCCCACTCTACCGGGCCGGGAATCCTTAAGGTCAGTGCTCCGGGGCGGAGGTGACGAGTTCTGTGAGGACTCCGTGACAGTCCTTGGGGTGGAGAAAAGTGATGCGCGAGCCCATGGAACCCCGGCGCGGCTCGTCGTAGAGGACCCGTACGCCCTTGTCACGGACCGCCTGGGCGTCCCCGTCGACATCCGCGGTCCCGAAGGCGATGTGGTGCACGCCCTCGCCGTTCTTCGCGAGCCACTTGCCCACGGGGGAGTCCTCCCGTACCGGTTCGAGGAGCTGGAGGTACGAAGCCCCGCCGTCCGACGTCCCATTGATCTTGAGCATGGCCTCGCGTACGCCCTGCTCCTCGTTGACCTCGGTGTGGAAGACCTCGAAGCCGTAGGTGGCCCGGTAGAACTCGACGGTGGCGTCGAGATCGAAACAGGCGATTCCGATGTGGTCGATTCGCGTCAGCATGGAGACAGTGGAGCGTCATGGCGCCGGTTACGCAACGTGCGCGCGATCACACGCACGGCCGGATGACCCCGGCGCGTACCGCTCAGTACATTGGAAGTAAACCCTCGTTCACTCCTCACGCTCCATGCAAAGGGGATCGCGTCTCATGTCGGATACGAACACCACCACCTCCGTGATCGTCGCGGGCGCCCGTACCCCGATGGGACGGCTGCTCGGCTCGCTGAAGTCCTTCTCCGGTGCGGAGCTCGGCGGCTTCGCCATCAAGGCCGCGCTGGAGCGGGCCGGGATCGGTGGCGACCAGGTGCAGTACGTGATCATGGGCCAGGTGCTCCAGGCCGGGGCAGGGCAGATCCCGGCACGCCAGGCCGCGGTGAAGGCCGGCATTCCCATGAACGTCCCGGCGCTCACCGTCAACAAGGTCTGTCTCTCCGGCCTCGACGCGATCGCGCTCGCCGACCAGCTCATCCGCGCGGGCGAGTTCGAGGTGGTGGTCGCGGGCGGCCAGGAGTCCATGACCAACGCGCCGCATCTGCTGCCCAAGTCCCGTGAGGGCTACAAGTACGGCGCGGTCGAGCTGCTCGACTCGATGGCGTACGACGGGCTGACCGACTCCTTCGAGGAGATCGCCATGGGCGCCTCGACGGAGAAGCACAACACCCGGCTCGGTATCGCGCGCCCGGAGCAGGACGAGTTCGGCGCGCTCTCCCACCAGCGGGCCGCCGCCGCGCAGAAGAACGGCGTCTTCGAGGCCGAGATCACTCCGGTGGAGATCCCGCAGCGCAAGGGCGATCCGGTGGTCTTCGCCCAGGACGAGGGCATCCGCCCGGAGACCACGGTGGAGTCGCTGGCCCGGCTGCGCCCGGCCTTCGACAAGGACGGCACGATCACGGCGGGCACCTCCTCGCAGATCTCCGACGGCGCGGCGGCGGTCGTGGTGATGAGCCGGGCCAAGGCGGAGGAACTGGGCCTGGAGTGGATCGCCGAGATCGGCGCCCACGGCAATGTGGCCGGCCCGGACAACTCGCTCCAGTCCCAGCCGTCCAACGCGATCCAGCACGCCCTGAAGAAGGAGGGCCTGGCCGTCGAGGACCTCGATCTGATCGAGATCAACGAGGCCTTCGCGGCGGTCGCCGTGCAGTCGATGAAGGACCTCGGGGTGTCCCCGGAAAAGGTGAACGTGAACGGCGGCGCGATCGCTCTCGGTCACCCGATCGGGATGTCCGGCGCGCGGCTCGTGCTGCATCTGGCGCTGGAGCTGAAGCGGCGCGGCGGCGGGATCGGGGCGGCGGCGCTGTGCGGTGGCGGGGGCCAGGGGGACGCGCTGATTGTGCGGGTGGCGGGGTAGTCCGTCGTACGGGTAGTCCGTCGTACGGGTAGTCCGTCGTACGTACGTTTAATACGCCGCGAGTAGCTCGCCTGCCGAGCGGCCGAGTGACGGAGCTGGAACTGTGATGACGGAGCTGGAGCTGTGATGCAGGACGTCCCCGAGCTGGTGGCTCAGGCGCGTGAGGGCCGGCCGCGGGCCGTGGCCCGGCTGATCTCACTGGTCGAAGGGGCGTCCCCGCAGCTACGGGAGGTGATGGCGGCGCTGGCACCGCTCGCGGGCCGGGCCTATGTCGTCGGCATCACCGGATCGCCCGGCGTCGGCAAGTCGACCTCCACCTCCGCGCTGGTCACCGCGTACCGGCGGGCGGGCAAGCGGGTCGCGGTGCTGGCCGTCGACCCCTCGTCGCCCTTCTCCGGCGGCGCGCTGCTCGGCGACCGCGTCCGGATGTCCGAGCACGCCTCGGACCCGGGCGTCTATATCCGCTCGATGGCCACCCGCGGCCATCTCGGCGGTCTGGCCTGGGCGGCTCCGCAGGCCATCCGGGTGCTGGACGCGGCGGGCTGCGACGTGATCGTGGTGGAGACCGTCGGGGTCGGCCAGTCGGAGGTCGAGATCGCCTCCCAGGCCGACACCTCGGTGGTGCTGCTGGCGCCGGGCATGGGCGACGGCATCCAGGCCGCGAAGGCCGGAATCCTGGAGATCGGCGATGTGTACGTGGTCAACAAGGCGGACCGCGACGGCGCCGACGCGACGGTCCGCGAGCTGAACCACATGCTCGGCCTGGGCGAGTCCCGAGGTCCGGGCGACTGGCGCCCGCCGATCGTCAAGACGGTCGCGGCGCGGGGCGAGGGCATCGACGAGGTCGTGGAGGCGCTGGAGAAACACCGCGCGTGGATGGAGGAGCACGACGTCCTGGCCCAACGCCGCACCGCCCGCGCGGCGCATGAGGTGGAGACGATCGCGGTGACGTCGCTGCGGGCGCGTATCGCGGACCTGCACGGGGACCGCCGACTGGCGACGTTGGCGGAACGCGTGGTGGCGGGTGAACTGGACCCGTACGGGGCGGCGGACGAACTGGTGGCGGGCATCACTACAACCGACTGAGCGGGTGCCGTCGGGTGAGTGCGGCGGTTCAAGGCCAACTTGGTGAGTCCAGCGAGCGGAGGTCACTCAAGACGCGTTGCACGAGCGCGGTGGTGGCCATGTCTCGTGTCTGTCCGTGCGGCGCGCGCACTATTGACGGCACACGGTGCGGAACGTGCGGGCGATCCTTGGCCGGCTTGGCCGGCTCGGAGAGATCCCACTCAGCCCAGACGATCTTGCCCCCGGCCGGCGGCCGGTGAATGCCCCACCTTTTCGACATCGCTTCGACGAGGATGAGCCCCCGACCGCTTTCGGCATCCTCCGCTTGCGCTTGCTTGACCGGTGTCGCCGGACTCCTGTCCCACACCTCGACGCTCAGGCTTGTGTCGATGACGCGAAGCTGTACTCCGACGACGTGGTGTGTCTTGATGTCTGTCCACTTCGGCTCGGGGTCGGTGACGCCTGTGCTTCTGACAGCGTTGGTCACCAGCTCGCTCATGACGAGTTCGCCCGTGTCGATGTGATCCGACAGGTTCCAGTCCCGCAGGACGTGCCGGAGGAACAGGCGCGAGCAGCCAACGGCCGTCAGCACAGCGGCGAACCGGATGCTGGACGCAAGAACCACACGTGGGAACTGCGTGGTCATGGTCGCTCGTCTTTCCGCGGTACGCCGAGCGGACACGGCAGCTCTCCTGTATCGGTCGCTACGAACCAGACGCGGCCGCGGATGGCGTCTTGCAGCGTCTTCCGTGCGATGAGGCTGAGGGAGTAGACAGTGTTCAGGTGTTCCCACGACGGCACGACCACATCGCGGATCCGGCACCGCCGACAGGCCCCGACCAATGCTTCCCAGGCCGACACCTGCGTCCAGGTGAGCTCCATGAATACCTGCGGCAGCGCGAACCCCTGGCGGAAGGCGAAGGCACCGATGCCGGCGTGCAGCCGGTCGATCTCTTTGGCAGCCAGTGTCGGCAGCGCCCGTACATACTGAACTTGAACTTGTGATGTCGGTCGGCTCGTGGCGGCGGCGTTCGGGGTCCGAGACTGCTGGATGCTGTCGGCTCGGGTTCAGGACGGTGTCCGCAGCCAGCGCCGCGCCGCAGCGAGATTCACCGCGACGTCATCGCTCCAAGAGCAGATCTCCAGCCATGAGAGGTAGCCGCCTTGCGCGAAGACCAGGACCTCGCCGGGGCATTCGCCGGTTTCGGTGAAGAGCTGTACGTCGGCAGCCACGACGGTGCCGGGGCCCGTTGGCGCGGGCTTCACCGCGTCGGCGTCGAGTTCGAAGTAGGCAGTGCCGCACCCGCACTTGCAACGGGATTGCACCCTGAGTTGGGGTACCTGCCGTCAGAGGGCGACGTGAGCGGGCTCGTCGAGGGTGTTCACTTCCTTGTGTAAGAGGTGGTCTTGCTGGTGCTGGTCGGGCTCCGGCTGACACCAAAGAATGCCGACAGAGCTTCGTTCATCCCAGTCACGGAACCCTGACCAGCACACATGTAAGATCAATTAACCTTGCAACAGCCCTGGGGGTGTGCGGCATGCTTTTCTACGTCCAGATGCGCTGGAACATCGAGGGTCGCATGAGCTTCGATGAAATGTGGGATTATCAAGTAAGAGAGCAAGAGGAGGTCGGCGGTAAGGTAAATGTCGTTCACATGTACAAAGTGGCTGGCCAGCGGCGCGTCATTGCCCTGATCGATGTGGAATCCGCAGATGAGCTGGATCGTATCTTCATGGCAACGCTCCCGCTGAGAGAATATCTCGACATCGAGATCATCTGGGCGCTACGCGAGTTCTCCGGCTTCGTCGAGGACTGCAAACGACACTTCAGTGAATAGACACCCTACCTGCGGCCGTTCCCTGCCGACCCAGGGAGCTGTCGATAATTAACTCCTTGGTTTCTGAGGGTTGTTGGCCCGTAGGATTCGGGTGTGTCGGAGGGGATCGAGGCGGGGGAGTTTCTACTGATCTTTGACTGGTCTTGTCGATCAGGATGGTTCGAGTGTGAGGCCGGTCCCGGC
>NZ_FMDK01000324.1 GCF_900091995.1 Streptomyces sp. MnatMP-M17 | reverse complement strand
CCGCCACGAACGCCCCGGCCGCGACGGCCGTACTGAGCGCGGTGACCAGCAGCCGGCTGGAGAGGACCGCCGACAGTTCCGCCTGTGCGAGCGTGGTGAACAGCAGCGCGGGCGTGGCCACATGGAAGGCGAGCCTGGTGAGCACCTCACGCCCGTTCTCGCCGAGATGTCCGCGCCGTCCCATCAGATAGCCGACGCCGATCACCACGGCGATGACCGCGAATCCGGTCAGTACTCCCCGCACTGCGCGTTCCGGCCGATGGATATGGGTGCATGGCTCACACAGCCAACCCTCCCCAGGAACATCACCCGAGGTCAACGTGATCTCGCGCACTGGACATCAGGCTGCCGGCGGCGAGACGGCCGTGGGTACGGCCGGAACTGAGGCAGGACCACGTCGGAACTGCGCCGGAACTGGCTCGGAACGGGCTCAGAACTCCTTGCGGAGAACGGTGAGAAGCTCCTTGGTGCGGCTCGCGGGCTCCGCGTGGGCCACCATCCGGTCCATCGCCTCCATGTGCTCGGCGACCTCGCCCGCCTCGTCCAGATAGAGCGCGCCCGTCAGATACTCGATATAGACCATGTCGGGCACTTCGGGAACGTCGAAGCGGAACAGTACGAACGGGCTGTACGTCCCGGGATGGTGTCCCGCGTCCAACTCGGCTATCTGGATGGTCACATTGGGCTGCTCGGTCGCCTCTATCAGCCGGTCGATCTGCGCCCGCATCACCGCCGCGGAACCGACGGGTCTGCGCAGGACGGTCTCGTCCAGGACGGCCCAGTAGGCCGGCGCGTCCGGGCGGGTGAGCAGCGCCTGCCGCTGGCAGCGCAGGGAGACATGGCGCTCTATCCGTTCGGAGTCGGCCGTCCGTCCCAGCGCGCCCGTGGTCAGCACCTGGCGGGCGTACTCCTCGGTCTGGAGCAGACCCGGCACGAAGTGCGGTTCGTAGACGCGCATGGTCGTGGCGGCCTCTTCGAGGCTCACGTAACCGCTGAACCACTCCGGGAGTACGTCATGGAAACGCTGCCACCAGCCCGGCTCGTTCGCCTTCTCGGCCAGCCGCAGGAATATCCCGGTCTCCGCCTCGCACACTCCGTACGCGGGCAGCAGGATCTGCAGATACGGGATCTTGAGCCCGACCTCGGCCGTCTCCATCCGCCGGATGGTGGCCGCGGTGATCCGCAGCAGCTTGCCGGCCTGCTCCCTGCTCAGCCCCGCCTTCTCGCGCAGGGCACACAACTGCCTACTGAGGACGAGCTGCCCGATCGTCGGGGCAGACCGCGGTTCGCTCATGTCCCACCCCCGAGCAACACCACTGTTTTCGGGCAGTCTGCCACAGCAACTGGTATGTGGGGATGGCATATTGATCGCACGATTCAACCTTCGTGCCACTCGGGTCCCGGGCGCCACCCGGGCTCCGAGGACTCAAGTGGCGGCGCTCAGCCCGCGGAGCCGCGGAAGGCGCGCCGATAAGTGTGCGGGCTGGTGCCGACGACACTCTTGAAGCGTTCGCGGAAGGCCGTGGGTGAGCCGAATCCGGCCTGGGACGCGATGCGGTCGACGGAGTGGGTGGTGGTTTCCAGAAGGTACTGGGCACGGCGGATCCGGGCGCGGTGGAGCCATCGCAGCGGCGTGGTGCCGGTCTGTTCACGGAAGCGCCGGCTGAGCGTACGGCTGCTCATCCTGGCCCGTGCGGCGATGTCCTCCAAGGTCAGCTCCTGGTCCGCGTTCTCCTCCAGCCATCTCAGAAGCGGCTCCATCGCGGATCCGGACGGTGTGGGCGACTGGGCGTGGACGATGAACTGGGCCTGGCCGCCCTCACGTTCGAGCGGCATGACCGACAGCCTGGCCGTGTCGGCGGCCACGGCGGAGCCGTGGTCCTTGCGGACCATGTGCAGACAGAGATCGAGTCCGGCGGCGGCTCCGGCCGAGGTGAGGAACTGTCCGTTGTCGACATAGAGCACATCGGGATCGACGGCGATCTCGGGATGGAGGGCCGCGAGACGCGCGGCGGCGATCCAGTGGGTGGTGGCGCGCAGCCCGTCGAGGAGGCCGGTGGCGGCGAGTACGAAGGCGCCGGCGCAGATGGAGGCGATACGGGTGCCGTCCGCCGCGGCCTCGCGCAGCGCGTCGAGTACGGCGTCGGGGACCGGCCCGGCGTGCTCCAGCGTGCCCGGGACGATGATCGTGTCCGCCTCGCGCAGCCGGTCGAGACCGTGCGGCGCGCGCAGTACGAACGGACCGGCGTCGACCTCTTCCGTGGCGGCGCAGATCAGCACGCGGTAGGCGGCGCGGCCGTCGGGCAGACGCGTGCGGGAGAACACCTCGATGGGTGTGGCGAGGTCGAAGGAGACGACCTGTTCAAGCGCGAGTACGGCCACGGTATGCATGGCGAGAGGCTATGCGAGGAACGGATTACGGCCAAGCGCGCGGAAGCGAGGGCGGCTCGGTGATGTCCCTGTACTGCGCCTGCGCTGTGCCCGTACCGCGCCGACCTCGTGTCCGATTTCATCCTGCTTACGGCACCTGGCGAGAACCCGTTGAATCCTGGCACTCAAGCCACTACTGGACCGCTGCGCCCACGCCTAACGTCGGGCACGGCTTCCCGCGCGGGAGCCCTCCGTATCCCGTCCCGCCCCGCCCCGCCCTTAGACGTACGCCTGAGAAAGCACCCCACCTGTGACGAAATTCCTTCTCGCCGTTCATGTTCTGGCCGCGATCGTCGCGATCGGACCGGTCACCGTGGCCGCCAGCATGTTCCCGCCGGCCGTCCGCCGGGCGCTGGCCGATCCGGGCGATCGGCAGGCGGTGGCATGGGTGCGTCTGCTGCACCGGATCTGCCGTGTCTACGCCGTCATCGGCCTCACGGTGCCCGTCTTCGGATTCGCCACCGCGAGCTCGATGGGCGTACTCGGTGACACCTGGCTGATCGTCTCGATCGTCCTGACCGCACTCGCGGCCGTCGCCCTCGGCGCGCTCGTACTGCCACGCCAGGAAGCCCTGTTGACCGGAATCGAGGCGACCGGGGCGACCGGGGCGGTCAAGGAGACGACCGCCGCCGAACCGGCGGGACGCCGGGCGACCGCCCGACTGGCCATGGTCACCGGGATCTTCAATCTCCTCTGGGCCACCGTGACCGTCCTCATGATCATCCGCCCGGGCTCCACCACAGGCGCCTGACCTTTCGGGTCCCTTGTTCGGGTCCCCCGAGTGGCACGGTTCTTGACGTGGCGTCATTGCCAAGTCATTGCATGGCCATGTCATGTCGATGACATGGCTTCAGACCGTCTTGTCGGCGGCCCACACCCTCCGCGATCGTTCTCGCACAGGCGGTGCCGGAATCACCCGCACCGCCTTGCGCATACATCCGTATGCGTCCCCCACATTTGCGCACGCACCCCCGCGCACCACGTTGAGGAGGACCCCTCACATGGCAAGGATGCGTACCACCAGGACCCGGATCGCGGCTACGTTCACCGCGACCGCGGCGGTCGCGGCTCTCGCCGCCGTCTCCGTCCCCGCCCAGGCGGCCCCCACCGTCGGCACCGTCATCGGCGCCGGCGCCAAGGACGCGGTACAGGGCAGCTACATCGTCACCCTGAAGGAGACGGCCGGCCTCAAGTCCGCCTCGGCCGCGGGCCGGAGCGTCGTGGCCGAGTACGGCGGTACGGTCGAGCACACGTACACGGCGGCCCTCAACGGCTACGCCGCGAACCTCTCGCCCGAGCAGGCGCGGAAGCTGGCCGCCGACCCGGCCGTGGACAAGGTCTTCCAGGACAGCGAGGTGCACGCGCTCGCCACCCAGACCAACCCGCCGTCCTGGGGTCTGGACCGGATCGACCAGGCCGCGCTCCCGCTGAACCAGCAGTACACCTACCCCGACACGGCCGGCCAGGGCACCACGGTCTATGTCATCGACACCGGAGTCCGTATCACGCACCAGGACTTCGGCGGCCGGGCCTCGTACGGATACGACGCCGTCGACGGCGACAACACCGCGCAGGACGGCAACGGCCACGGCACGCACGTGGCGGCCAATGTCGCGGGCAACGTCTACGGCGTGGCCAAGAAGGCCAGGATCGTGGGCGTGCGCGTGCTCAACAACGCGGGCTCCGGCACCACGGCCGGGGTCATCGCGGGCATCGACTGGGTGACCCAGAACCACTCGGGTCCCTCGGTCGCGAACATGTCCCTCGGCGGTGGCGCCAACGCCGCGCTGGACACCGCCGTACAGAACTCCATCAACAGCGGTGTGACCTACGCGGTCGCCGCCGGCAACAACGGGCTCAACGCCCAGAACTACTCGCCGGCCCGCGTCGCCGACGCCATCACCGTGGGCGCGACCACCAGCACGGACGCGCGCGCCAGCTACTCCAACTACGGTACGCGCGTCGACCTGTTCGCGCCGGGCAGCGCCATCACCAGTGCCTGGAACACCTCGGACACGGCGAGCAGCTCCATCTCCGGCACCTCGATGGCCACACCGCATGTGGCCGGAGCGGCGGCCGTCTACCTCGCCGGACACACCACGGCCACTCCGGCCCAGGTGGCCACGGCCCTGGTGAACGGCGCCACGTCCAATGTGGTGGGCAACCCGGGCACCGGCTCGCCCAACAAGCTCCTCCGCATAGTCCCGTAACACATCGGTCCCGTAGTAACCCGTAATAAGCCGACCGCTGCCGACCGCTCTTGCGCCCGCCGCCATCCAGGCGGCGGGC
>NZ_FMDK01000326.1 GCF_900091995.1 Streptomyces sp. MnatMP-M17 | reverse complement strand
GGTCCCCGCCGATCTTGCCGCTGTCGTCGGCAGGCTGATGCGGCGGCTGCGGACGACGTCGCCCGACGACCGGCTCACGCCCTCCCAGCGTTCGGTGCTCTCCCGGCTGAACGGCGAAGGGCCGTCCACGACGGCCGCGCTGGCCCGCGCGGAGTATGTACGTCCTCAGTCGATGCGGCTCACGCTCGGCGTCCTGGAGGAACAGGGCCTGATCGAGCGGACGCCCGATCCCGACGACGGCCGGCAGTCCGTCGTCTCGGTCACGGACACCGGCCGCGGCACGCTCGCCGCGGTCCGCGCGGCCAAGCAGGGCTGGCTCTCCGAGGCGATCGCCGAGGAACTCGACGGCGCGGAGCGCCGCGCCCTGGCCGACGCGGCGGCACTGCTGCAACGGCTGGTCGAGAGGCGCGAGTGAGACCACGGCTCATGGTTCCCGAGCACATAGCTGCCGACCACATGGCTCCTGAGCCCACGGCTCCCGGGTACATGGCTCCCGGGCACATGGCTTCTGAGCCCACAGTTCCAGAGCACGCACTTCCGAAGGAGTAGCACCATGACCGCCACCACTCTCGATCCCAAGACCGCTCTGGTCGTCATCGACCTCCAGAAGGGCATCGCCTCCCGGCCCACCGTCCACCCGGCCGACGATGTCGTGGCCCGCTCCGCCGAACTCGCCGCCGCCTTCCGGGCGAAGGGCCTGCCCGTCGTACTCGTCAATGTCACCGGCGGCGCACCGGGCCGTACCGAAGGCCGCCGACCGGGCGGCCTCCCGTCCGACCCCGACTGGGCGGATCTCCTGCCGGGACTTGGGCAACAGGACAGCGACATCGTTGTCACCAAGCAGACCTGGGGCGCCTTCCACGGCACGGACCTCGATATGCGGCTGCGCCGTCTCGGTGTCACCCAGGTCGTGGTGACGGGCATCGCCACGAGCAAGGGCGTCGAGTCCACCGCCCGTGCCGCGCATGAGCACGGATACAACGTCACCGTGGTCACCGACGCGGTCACCGACTCGGACGAGGGCGCCCACCGCAACTCCGTCGAGAAGATCTTCCCGGCGCTCGGCGAGACCGACACCACCGACGCGATCGTGAAGCTGCTCGGCTGAACGGCCGACCTGAGCACACAGAACTGGGCCGGCCGTCGGCCCAGCCCTGTGTTTGCGTCCTACTCGCTACGGCGCCGGATCTTATTGCCCAGCCACACCAGCGGGTCGTACTTCCGGTCCACCGCCCGTTCCTTCAGCGGGATCAGGGCGTTGTCCGTGATCTTGATGTGCTCCGGGCACACCTCCGTACAGCACTTGGTGATGTTGCAGTAGCCCAGCCCATGCTCGTCCTGAGCCGTCTTCTTCCGGTCGAGCCCGGACTCCTCGGCGGCGTCCAGCGGATGCATGTCCAGCTCGGCCACCCGCATCAGAAAGCGCGGCCCGGCGAAGGCGGTCTTGTTCTCCTCGTGGTCCCGCACCACATGGCAGGTGTCCTGGCACAGGAAGCACTCGATGCACTTACGGAACTCCTGTGAGCGCTCCACATCGATCTGCTGCATCCGGTACTCACCGGCGGCGACGCCCGGCGGCGGTACGAACGACGGCACCTCACGCGCCTTGGTGTAGTTGAACGACACATCCGTCACCAGATCCCGGATCACCGGGAAGGCCCGTAGCGGAGTGACCGTGATCGTCTCCTCACGCGAGAAGACCGACATCCGCGTCATGCACATCAGCCGCGGCCGTCCGTTGATCTCCGCGCTGCATGAACCGCACTTGCCCGCCTTGCAGTTCCAGCGCACCGCCAGATCCGCGGCCTGGGTGGCCTGGAGCCGGTGGATGATGTCGAGGACGACCTCTCCGTCGTTCACCTCGACCGCGAAGTCCGTCAGCTCTCCGCCGTCGGCGTCGCCTCGCCAGACCCGGAACTTCGCCTCGTACGCGGCGGACGCGCCCGCGCCCGTACCCGTGCTCGCGTTCGTGCCCGTACTCGCGCTACCCGTACTCGCGCTCACTCGTGAAGCTCCTCTTCGGCGAGATACTTGACCAGCTCTTCCTTGTCGAACAGGGCGAGCAGATCGGGACGTATGGGCTCGGTCGTCCGGCGCGAGAGCGCGATCCGGCCCTCGGCGGGACCGGTCGCTCCGGTGAGCCGGCAGTGCAGATTGATCCGGCGCCAGTCGCGGTCCATATCGGGCCAGTCCTCCCGGGTGTGGCCGCCGCGGCTCTCCGTGCGCTCCAGGGCCGCCCGCGCCACACACTCGCTGACCAGCAGCATGTTCCGCAGATCGAGCGCGAGGTGCCAGCCGGGATTGAACTGCCGATGGCCCTCGACCACGGCGCGCTCGGCCCGTGTCCGCAGCGCGGCCAGCTTCTCCAGGGCCTGTGCCATCTCGCCCTCGCGCCGGATGATGCCGACCAGATCGTTCATCGTCTGCTGGAGTTCCTGATGGAGCGTGTACGGATTCTCCACCGCGCCCTCGACCACCGCGCCCTCGACCACCGCACCTTCAGCCTCCGCGCCGCCGAACGGACGGAGCGCCTCGGCCGCCGCCGCGTCGATCTGCGCCTCGTCCGGCGCCGGCCGCGCACCCGCGTCCGCACCGATTTCCAAGGCGTACTCGGCGGCGTGCAGTCCCGCCCGGCGCCCGAAGACCAGCAGATCGGAGAGGGAGTTGCCGCCGAGCCGGTTGGAGCCGTGCATCCCGCCGGCCACCTCGCCCGCCGCGTACAGCCCCGGCACACCGGAGGCCGCGGCCGTGTCGGAGTCGACGGCGATCCCGCCCATCACGTAGTGACAGGTGGGCCCGACCTCCATCGCCTCCGCCGTGATGTCGACATCCGCCAGCTCCTTGAACTGGTGGTACATCGACGGCAGCCGGCGGCGGATGACCTCGGCGGGCATCCGGCTGGAGACATCGAGAAAGACACCGCCGTGCGGTGAGCCGCGGCCCGCCTTGACCTCGGAGTTGATGGCGCGGGCCACCTCGTCGCGCGGGAGCAGCTCGGGCGGGCGCCGGTTGTGGTCCGGATCCTCGTACCAGCGGTCGCCCTCCTCCGCCGACTCCGCGTACTTCTCCTTGAAGACATCGGGGATGTAGTCGAACATGAACCGCTTGCCCTCGGAGTTGCGCAGCACTCCGCCGTCGCCGCGCACCGATTCGGTGACGAGGATGCCCTTCACCGACGGCGGCCAGACCATTCCGGTCGGATGGAACTGCACGAACTCCATGTTCAGCAGCGGAGCGCCGGCGAGCAGCGCCAGCGCGTGCCCGTCGCCGGTGTACTCCCAGGAGTTCGAGGTCACCTTGAAGGACTTGCCGATACCGCCCGTGGCGAGGACGACGGAGGGAGCCTCCAGTACGAAGAAGCGCCCGGACTCCCGCTCGTAGCAGAACGCGCCCGCGACCCGCCCGCCGTCCGCCTGATCTCCCTCAGTCCCGTCGGCGCCGGTGCCGGTGTCCTTCAGAATCCTGGTGACCGTGCACTCCTGATAGACCTTGAGGCGCGCCTCGTAGTCCCCGTACTCGCGGAAGTCCTCCTGTTGCAGCGAGACGATCTTCTGCTGGAGCGTACGGATCAGCTCCAGGCCCGTCCGGTCGCCGACATGGGCGAGCCGCGGATACTCGTGCCCGCCGAAGTTGCGCTGGGAGATCTTGCCGTCGGGCGTACGGTCGAAGAGCGCGCCCCAGGTCTCCAGCTCCCAGACCCGGTCCGGTGCCTCCTGCGCGTGCAGTTCCGCCATCCGCCACTGGTTGAGGAACTTTCCGCCGCGCAGGGTGTCACGGAAGTGCACCCGCCAGTTGTCGCCCGCGTTCACATTGCCCATGGAGGCGGCGATACCGCCCTCGGCCATCACCGTATGGGCCTTGCCGAAGAGGGACTTGCAGATGACGGCGGTACGGGCGCCTCGCTCGCGCGCCTCGATGGCGGCCCGCAGTCCCGCGCCACCCGCGCCCACCACCACGACGTCCCACTGACGGCGTTCGAGTTGCGTCATGTCCGAAGGGTCTCCCTGTTCCTAGAAGAGTTCCTAGAAGAAGCGCGGATCGTCGAAGGCCCCGGTGGCGAGCAGATAGACATAGAAGTCGCAGACGGCGACGCTGATCAGTGAGGCCCAGGCGAGCTGCATATGGTGGTTGTTGAGCCTGCCCACCCAGCCCCAGAGCCGGTAGCGCACCGGATGCCTGGAGAAGTGCCGGAGCCGGCCGCCGATGATGTGCCGGCAGGAGTGGCAGGAGAGCGTGTACGCCCAGATCAGCCCGATATTGACCAGGAAGATCAGCGAACCGAGCCCCATATGGCCCCAGGCGTACTCCTCGTCGCGGAAGGAGAGCACGGTGTCGTACGTGAGGATGCCGGCGACCGGCACGGCGGCGTAGAAGAAGTACCGGTGGATGTTCTGGAGGATCAGCGGGAAGCGGGTCTCACCGGTGTACGCCGTGTGCGGCTCGGCGACGGCGCAGGCGGGCGGTGAGGCCCAGAAGCCGCGGTAATACGCCTTGCGGTAGTAGTAGCAGGTCAGCCGGAAACCCAGCGGGAAGATCAGGATCAGCAGCGCGGGCGAGAGGCCCCACCAGCTTCCGAAGATCTCCCAGTTGGGACCGTTCCGCATCGGCGCGCAGTTCTCCGCCAGACAGGGCGAGTAGAACGGTGAGACATAGGGCGCGGCGTAGTAGTCGCTGTTCGCGAAGGCCCGCCAGGTCGAGTACACGATGAAGGCGAGCAGCCCGGCGGCGGTCGCGGCGGGCGCCAGCCACCAGCGGTCCGTCCGCAGATGGCGAGGTGCGATGGCGGCGCGCGAGGCGCCGTGCACACCCGTACTGGCTGGTGGGGGTTGCGTACCGGTGGCCAACGGGTCTCCTCGGGAGGGCTAACGGCTCAGGGCGCTCGCCGGTCGCGCACACCCAGGCCCTCGTCGTCCGAGTCCGTCCACAGCGCGCTGTCGTACGGAGTGTCGGAGATGGTCACCAGGTCGTCGGCGCGGCCGGCCGACGGGGATCGGAACTCGTTCTCGCTGGCTCGCGCCAGACTCTGCTCCAGCCGTCCGACCGTACGGACCAGGTCGTCCAGGCAGCGCTTGACCGCTGTCAAATCGTCCTGAAGGGACATGAGTTGCCCTCACTTCCGCGATCGCGGGCGGCATGCGTGGATCAGGCTCTCTGTATGCGCCTGAGAGTGTCGCGCGTCACACCCGCCTTTCACAAGGGCCCGGACAGGTCGCCTGTGCGGCGGTCCGGTCGCCCCCGCGGTGGACAGGCCGCTCCTGTGGCGGGCCGGTCGCCCGTGCGGCGGAGCGGTTGGACCGTGCGAGTGGCGTTTGCGACACGAGGCGACGTGTCACCGGGCCGGTTCCGCGCCTTTCAACTTCAGTGGGTGGGCAATAGGTGTGATCATCTCTAAATTCCACAAACAGGACGAAGAGGTACTAGACATGTCCCACGTCGGCGCCCCACGCGGGAGGACATGCTCCCGAACGCTCCGCTCCCTCGCGCTCCTCACCACCGGTGTGCTCGCCCTGCCCGTCCTGTCCGCGTGCACCTCGGACGACGACGGCGCGAGCGCGGACGCCGCCCCGGACATCGCGGCGGCAGGACGGGACCATGTCACCGCGGGCGGATCCCTGCGCTGGGCGATCGACACCATGCCCTCGACGCTCAACGCCTTCCAGGCCGACGCGGACGGCTCCACCAGCCGGATCGCCGCCGCCGTACTTCCCTCACTCTTCACGCTCGACAAACGAGGCCGTCCGCAGCGCAATCCGGACTATCTGGAATCCGCGAAGATCGTCGAGCGCGAGCCCAAACAGGTCGTGCTCTACAAACTCAATCAGCAGGCGGTGTGGAGCGACGGCCGTGAGATCGGGGCACCCGACTTCGTGGCCCAGTGGCGTGCGCTGAGCGGCAAGAACTCCGCGTACTGGACCGCGCGCAACGCCGGTTACGAACGGATCGAGAAGATCGAGCGCGGCGCGAACGACCTTGAGGTCAGAGTCACCTTCAGCAAGCCGTACGCGGACTGGCGGGCCCTCTTCACTCCTCTTTACCCGAAGGATGTGACGGGCACGCCCAACTCCTTCAACGACGGGGCCAGGTCCAGTCTCAAGACGACGGCCGGGCCCTTCAGCGTCAAGAAGGTAGACCGCAAGGGCAAGGAGGTCACCCTCGTCCGCAGCGCCCGCTGGTGGGGAGAGCCCGCCAAGCTGGACTCGCTCGTGCTGCGCGCGGTGCCGAGGAGCAAACGCGCGTCGGCGCTCGCGGACGGCAAGCTCGACCTCGCCGAGATCGACAAGAGCGCGGCGGACCGTATCGCCCTGGCGGTCCGGGACCGTGGCTCCGGCGAGCAGAAGCTCACCCATGGCCCCGGTGTCGCGATCACACCGGCCTCCGCGCTCCGCTCCTGGGCGCTGGCCAACGGCTCGGACGAGGAGAAGGCCGAGGCCGCGCAGATCGCACGTGAGCAGACGGCCGCGGCCATCGTCCGCTACGCCAAGGAGCAGAAGACGCTCCACGGATTCGTCGTCCGCAAGTCGCTGGAGCCGGCCTACACCCAGCTCGCGCTGAACGGGGAGCAGGGACCGCTCGCCGATGAGCGGGTACGGCGCGCCGTCGCCCGCGCGCTCGACCGCCAGGAACTGGCCGACACCGTACTCAAGCCGCTCGGGCTGCCGGCCAGACCGCTGGGCAGCCATCTGGCCCTGGTCGGCCAGGAGGCGTACGCGGACAGCAGCGCGGCGCTCGGCAAGCAGGACACCCAGGAGGCGCGGGCGCTGCTGGCCGACGCGGGCTGGGTGCCGGGCGGAGCTCTCAAGAAGGACGGCGCGAAGGCGGGCAGCAAGGCCGAGAAACCCGAGCCGGACGAGGACGAAGAGGAAGAGAACGAGGAGGAGGCCGAGGAGAAGCCCAAGGAGAAGTCGGCCGCCGAGAAGAAGTACGACGCGAAGCAGCGGGAACTGGCGAAGAAGGAGGAAGAGGAGGCGAAGAAGAACGAGAAGGCGGACGACAAGCCTGACGTTCCCTCCAGCGAGGGCACGGTCATCGTCGGCGACGAGAAGCCCGGTCAGAAGCGGAAGCCCGGCCAGGATCAGCAGCCCGCCCAGCCGAAGCCGGGCCTGGGGCTGCGGCCCGACGAGGAGGACCGTACGGCCCAGGAGCACCTGGGCGGCCGCGAGCACCAGCCCGGCGAGATCGACCCGGCCATCCAGGACGACAAGCCCATCCAGGACGGCAAGCACGGCCGGACGGCGCCACGTCCCGAGTCCGCGACCCATGTCCTCGCGCCCGCGCCCGCCGCCGCCTTCCACGGCGTGACACTGCTCCGCCAGGCCGCCGCGGTGCGTGATCCCAGGTCCGCCCGGTCCGCCCGGCACGCCCACTACGCCGGCTATGCCCGAGATGAGGACAAGAAGCCGGGCGCCTATGCGCCGCGCGGCACGGCCGCCGCCCCGACCCCGTCGGTCTCGGGCTCGTCCACCCCGATGACCGGTCCGCTCGGCAAGGACGGCAAGGCCCTCACCCTGCGCTTCGTACTGCCCTCGGGCGAGGGCTCGGAGGCGCTGCGCACGGTCGGCGAGCGGATCGCGCGGATGCTGGACCGTATCGGTATCAAGACGGAGATCACCAAGGTGCCGGACGAGGGCTACTTCAAGGACCATGTCGCTTCCGGCGACTACGATCTGGCGCTCTACTCCTGGCCGGCCACCGCCTACCCGGCCACCGACGGCCGGCCGATCTTCGCCAAGCCCGTACCCGCCAGCGACGGCTCCCTGCTGGTGGAGCAGAACTACACCCGCGTCGGTACGGACCATATCGACCAGCTCTTCAACCGGGCGGTGGCCGAGATCGACGAGAAGGCCAGCCGCTCCCTGGTCAAGCAGGCCGACGCCCGGATCTGGGCCGCGGCCGGCTCCATCCCCCTCTTCCAGCGGCCGGAACTGGTCGCGGCCAAGCCGGAGGTGGTGAACGCGGGAGCCTTCGGCCTCGCGGCGCCTCGGTACCAGGACATCGGCTTCACGAACGCCGGTACCTCGGGCTCCGGTGGCAAGGAGGAGAAGAAGAAGTAGCGAAGGAACAGTGAGCTAAGCATGAAGCGGCGGAAAAGCACCAGCTCAACGCCGTGCGACCGGCTCACCGCCTGATCAATTCGCTTGCCCGCCGGCCTGCCCGGCGGGCAAGCTCGTATCCGTCCTTGACCCGGGCAGTTCCACATCCGCAGAACACCCCAGAATCAGCCGCTTCCATTGGGCCGGGAAGCCCTCCACACCCAGGCCCCGTACCATGGGACAAGCCGTGGCGTGTCAGCCCGGCGGGCGTACGAGGAAAGAACGCCGCATCCCACGATCGAGAGAAGCGCCAGCCAGCATGCCCACGCGCCACGACATCCGCAACGTCGCCATCGTCGCCCACGTCGACCATGGCAAGACCACTCTGGTCGACGCCATGCTGAAGCAGGCCGGCGCCTTCGCCGCGCACGCCGCCGAGCAGCTCGACGACCGGATGATGGACTCGAACGACCTGGAGCGTGAGAAGGGCATCACGATCCTGGCCAAGAACACGGCCGTGAAGTACCACCCCAAGACCGGTGGCGACCCGATCACCATCAACATCATCGACACTCCCGGCCACGCCGACTTCGGCGGCGAGGTCGAGCGCGGTCTCTCGATGGTCGACGCGGTGGTCCTGCTCGTGGACGCCTCCGAGGGCCCGCTCCCGCAGACCCGCTTCGTGCTCCGCAAGGCGCTCCAGGCGAAGATGCCGGTCATCCTCTGTATCAACAAGACGGACCGTCCCGACTCCCGGATCGCGGAGGTCGTCGACGAGACGTACGACCTCTTCCTCGATCTGGACGCGACGGAGGAGCAGATCGAGTTCCCGATCGTCTACGCCTGCGCGCGCGACGGTGTCGCCTCGCTGACCAAGCCGGAGGACGGTACGGTCCCGGCCGACAGCGACAGTCTGGAGCCGTTCTTCAACACGATCCTGTCGCATGTCCCGGCTCCCGAGTACGACGAGTCCGCGCCGCTCCAGGCCCATGTCACCAACCTGGACGCCGACAACTTCCTCGGCCGTATCGCGCTCTGCCGGGTCGAGCAGGGTGAGCTGCGCAAGGGCCAGACCGTCACCTGGATCAAGCGTGACGGCTCCATGTCCAATGTCCGTATCACCGAGCTGCTGATGACCGAGGCGCTCACCCGCAAGCCGGCCGAGCAGGCGCGCCCCGGTGACATCTGTGCCATCGCCGGTATCCCGGACATCATGATCGGCGAGACGCTGGCCGATCCCGAGAACCCGGTCGCGCTGCCGCTGATCACGGTCGACGAGCCCGCGATCTCGATGACCATCGGTACGAACACCTCGCCGCTGGTCGGCAAGGGCGGCAAGGGCCACAAGGTCACCGCCCGCCAGGTCAAGGACCGTCTCGACCGCGAGCTGATCGGTAACGTCTCGCTGCGCGTCCTGGACACCGAGCGTCCCGACGCCTGGGAGGTGCAGGGCCGCGGTGAGCTGGCGCTGGCCATCCTGGTCGAGCAGATGCGCCGGGAGGGCTTCGAGCTGACCGTCGGCAAGCCCGAGGTGGTCACCAAGCAGGTCGACGGCAAGACGTACGAGCCCATCGAGCGGATGACGATCGACTCTCCCGAGGAGCACCTCGGCGCGATCACTCAGCTCATGGCGACGCGCAAGGGCCGTATGGAGACCATGACCAACCATGGCTCGGGCTGGATCCGTATGGAGTGGATCGTTCCGTCCCGCGGTCTGATCGGCTTCCGTACGGAGTTCCTGACCCAGACGCGCGGTACGGGCATCGCCCACTCGATCTTCGAGGGCCACGAGCCCTGGTTCGGCGAGCTGCGCACCCGTAACAACGGTTCGCTCGTCGCGGACCGCTCGGGTTCGGTGACTCCCTTCGCGATGATCAACCTCCAGGAGCGCGGTGTCATCTTCACCGAGCCCGGTACCGAGGTCTACGAAGGAATGATCATCGGTGAGAACTCGCGCGCCGACGACATGGACGTGAATATCACCAAGGAGAAGAAGCTCACCAATATGCGGGCCGCCTCCGCGGATTCCACCGAGAATGTGGTGCCGCCGCGGAAGCTCTCGCTGGAGCAGTCGCTGGAGTTCTGCCGCGATGACGAATGCATCGAGGTGACTCCGGAGACGGTACGTATCCGTAAGGTCGTCCTGGACCAGAAGGAGCGCGGTCGCGCCGCCTCCCGGGCCAAGCACGGCTGAGCGGCGTCCGCCCCGTACGACGGCCCGGTTCCCGCGGAAAAGCGGAAGCCGGGCCGTTCGTCGTGTGGCCTCGGCCGACCGGACCTGGGCACACGCCGGACGGCTCGACGTCAAGTTCGTTTTTGGGGATCACGTCCGATTATCGGCGGGTGGTCACCGGATGGTGTGTTAACGGTCCGTTTCGCGGGTGTCTGCCTGGGATAACTTTGTCCGGATTTCGGGCGGACGGGGGGTGTCGATGTTGCCAAAACGAGACCCTTTAAGTGTGGTTTACGGCCCGGCCGTACTTAATAGTTGGCCATTGAGCTCGGGTCAATGGGTCAAACGCCATGGGGAGCGTCGACTCACGAGCACACTCGGGGTACTCGGAAACCGCACTGTCAGGGGTGTCAGCGCGCGTAGACAGTGCCCTTCTTGTTGTGACAAGTGGACTCATGAGGAGGAACCCATGCGTGGTGCCAAGAGCGCCAAGTGGGTAGTCGGCACGATGGTCGTGGCCCTCGCGGCGACGGCGTGCAGCAGCAGCAGCGGAGACGACAGCAACAAATCTGCTTCGACGGAGAAGGGCAAGCCCGCGGGCTATGTCTCCATCGATGTCGGTGAGCCGCAGAAGCCGCTGATCCCGGCTGACACGAACGAGTCGCTCGGCAGCTATGTGATCCAGTCGCTGTTCACCCAGCTCCTGGACTTCGACGCGCAGGGCAAGATCGTTTACACGAACGCCGAGTCGGTGACATCGACCGACTCCAAGACCTGGACGGTCAAGCTCAAGCCGGGCTGGAAGTTCCACGACGGCACCCCCGTCACGGCCGAGTCCTACGTCAAGGCGTGGAACTGGTACGCCAACATCAAGAACAACCAGCAGAACGCCTTCTGGTTCGGTGACATCGCCGGTTACGCCGATGTCCACCCGGAGACGGGCGAGCCGAAGGCCGACGCGATGTCGGGTCTGAAGGTTGTCGACGACACCACCTTCACGATCGAGCTCAGCTCGGCGATTCCGTACTTCGAGTACAAGCTCGGTTACGCGACCTTCGCGCCGCTGCCGGAGGTCTTCTACAAGGACACCAAGGCGTTCGGCCAGAAGCCGGTCGGCAACGGTCCCTACATCTTCGAGAAGTGGGACCACAAGAAACTCATCCAGGTCAAGGCCAACCCTGACTACCAGGGCCCGAACAAGGCCAAGAACGCGGGCGTCCTCTTCAAGAACTACGCGACCGTCGAGGCCGCGTACCAGGACCTCCTCTCCGGCAACCTGGACATGATCCGCCAGGTCGGCCCGAAGGACCTGCCGAAGTACAAGCAGGACCTCGGCGACCGCGCGATCGACCAGCCGTACGCGGCCGTCCAGAGCCTCGTGCCGGCGTTCTACTCGAAGACCTTCAAGGGCATCGACCCGAAGGTCCTCCAGGGTCTGTCGATGGCGATCGACCGCGACACGATCACCAAGACCGTCCTCAACGGCACGCGCAAGCCGGCCACCAGCTTCACCCCGCCGGGTGTCCAGGGCAACCAGGACCTGAACACCGATGTCTTCAAGTTCGACCCGGCGAAGGCGAAGCAGCTGGTCACCGAGGGCGGCGGCGTCCCCGGCAACAAGATCTGGATCCAGTACAACGCGGACGGTGGCCACAAGGAGTGGGTGACCGCGGTCTGCGAGTCGATCCGCAACGCCACCGGTGTGGACTGCATCCCGGACGCCAAGCCGGACTTCCAGACCGACCTGGAGGCTCGTGACAACGACCAGGTCAAGGCGATGTACCGCGGTGGCTGGGTCGCCGACTACCCGCTGAACGTCAACTTCATGCGGGAGCTGTACGGCACGGTCGCCGAGGCGAACAACGGCCGGTTCTCCGACAAGGAGGTCGACGCGGCCTTCAAGAAGGGTGACAACGCCAAGAACCTGGACGAGTCGATCAAGGCTTACCAGGACGCCGAGAAGCTGCTTCTCGACAAGATGCCGGCGATCCCGCTGTGGGAGTACAAGACCAACGGCGGCTACTCCAAGGCTGTGGACAATGTGACGGTCGACTTCCACGGTGACTACAACCTCACCGACGTCACGGTCGTCAAGTAACCCGTCCGAGGGCCCATCCCCCACTCGGCCATCAGCCGCCGGCGCAACGCCGGCAGGCTCCCGGGGCCGCTCCCCGTACCAATGGGAGCGGCCCCCCGGGCTGCACAGTTATCCATTCGGAGGCAAACATGGGGCGTTATGTCGCGCGGCGACTGCTCCAGATGATCCCGGTATTCCTCGGGTCAACCTTGCTGGTCTTCGCCATGATGTACGCCCTGCCCGGTGATCCCGTGCGCGCGCTCGCCGGAGAGCAGACCGTTGACCCCGCGCAGATCGCGGCGATGAAGAAGGACCTCGGTCTCGACCTGCCGCTCTGGCACCAGTACTGGAACTATCTGACCGGCCTGTTCCAGGGCGACTTCGGCACACAGATCGCCAGCGGCCGGCCCGTCGCCGACATCATCTCGGAGGCGTTCCCGATCACGGTCCGGCTGACGCTGTTCGCCTTCGCCTTCACCGTGCTCGTCGGCATCTCGATCGGCGTCTTCGCCGGACTGAAGGCCGATACGCTCCGGGACCGCGCCCTGCTGGTCCTGACGCTTCTGCTGATCTCCGTTCCCTCGTTCGTACTCGGCTTCCTCGGCCAGTACTTCTTCGCCTTCCAGCTCGGCTGGGTGGACCCGAACGTGAGCGTGGAAGCGAACTGGGACGAGCTGTTCCTCCCGGCCGTCGTACTCGGCTCCCTGTCACTGGCCTATGTGGCACGTCTGACGCGTACCTCCGTCGCGGAGAATCTGCGCTCCGACTACATGCGCACCGCGGTGGCCAAGGGACTGCCGCGCCGCCGGATCATCGGCGTACACCTGATGCGCAACTCCATGATCCCGGTGGTGACCTTCCTCGGCACCGACCTCGGCGCCCTGATGGGCGGCGCGGTCGTCACCGAAGGCATCTTCAACATCAAGGGTGTCGGCTACAACATCTTTGACGCGCTGAGGCACCGCGAGGGCGCCACGGTCGTGGGCATCGTGACCCTGATCGTCGTCGTGTATCTCGTCACCAGCCTGCTCGTCGACCTGCTCTACGCGGTCCTGGACCCGAGGATCCGTTATGCCTGAGGCACTCAAGGACACCGTCAAGGAGCAGCCGGCCGAGGCTCCGGCCGCGCCGCCGGCGGACGGCAGGGTCGGCAAGCCCCGCAGTCTCTGGTCGGACGCCTGGCACGATCTGCGGCGCAATCCGCTCTTCGTCGTCTCCGCGGTCCTGATCCTGTTCCTGCTGACGATGGCGGCCTTCCCGCAGCTGTTCACCAGCGCCGATCCGCGCTTCGCGGATCTCGCCAACCACTATCTGCAGAAGCCCAACTGGGGCCACTTCTTCGCTCCGGACTGGTTCGGGTACGACATCCAGGGCCGGTCGATCTACACACGTGTCGTCTACGGCGCGCGGGCCTCGATCCTCGTCGCCGTCGTGGTCACCGGACTCGTCACCGTCCTCGGCACCGCGGTCGGGATGCTGGCCGGCTACTTCGGCGGCTGGATCGACACGATCCTGTCCCGGGTCACCGACATCTTCTTCGCCGTGCCGTTCATCCTCGGCGCGATGGTGGTGCTGACCTCCTTCGCCGAGCGTTCGATCTGGGTCGTGATCCTGTCCCTCGCCTTCCTGGGCTGGACACAGATCGCCCGT
This sequence comes from Streptomyces sp. MnatMP-M17, assembly GCF_900091995.1. Taxonomy (GTDB): domain Bacteria; phylum Actinomycetota; class Actinomycetes; order Streptomycetales; family Streptomycetaceae; genus Streptomyces. Next base: position 13,196 of record NZ_FMDK01000326.1, on the reverse strand, counting down.
GTCGCGCGCGGCTCGGTCCTCACCATCAAGCAGGCGGACTATGTGATGGCGGCCAAGGCGCTCGGCGCCTCGACCAGCCGTATCCTGCTCCGGCACATCATGCCCAACGCGATCGCGCCGGTGATCGTGGTCGCGACCATCGCGCTCGGCGGCTATATCTCGGCCGAGGCCACGCTGTCCTTCCTGGGTATCGGGCTCGCCGAGCCGGCCGTCTCCTGGGGCGTCGACATCTCGTCGGGCCAGGAGCAGCTCCGTAACGCGGAGTTCGTCCTGATCGTCCCGTCGGTCATGGTGTCGATCACTGTGCTGGCCTTCATCATGCTCGGCGATGCGGTACGCAACGCCCTCGATCCCAAGCTGCGCTGAGGGAGGCGTACATGACCATCATCGACAACACGACGGCGGACGATCCTTCCGGCCCGCTGCTCGAAGTCCGTGACCTGCATGTGGAGTTCCACACCCGTGACGGTGTGGCCAAGGCGGTCAACGGTGTCAACTACAGCGTCAGCGCGGGCGAGACACTGGCAGTGCTGGGCGAGTCCGGCTCCGGCAAGTCCGTCACCGCTCAGGCGGTCATGGGCATTCTCGACATGCCTCCGGGACGCATTCCGCGCGGAGAGATCTTCTTCCGCGGCCAGGACATGCTCAAGATGAGCAACGAGGAGCGCCGGCTCATCCGCGGCCAGAAGATCGCGATGATCTTCCAGGACGCGCTGTCCTCGCTCAATCCGGTGCTCTCCGTGGGCTACCAGCTCGGCGAGATGTTCCGTGTCCATCTGGGGCTCTCCAAGAAGGAGGCCAAGGCCAGGTCCATCGAGCTGATGGACCGGGTGCGTATCCCGGCGGCCAAGGAGCGGGTCAACGACTATCCGCACCAGTTCTCCGGCGGTATGCGCCAGCGCATCATGATCGCCATGGCGCTGGCCCTGGAACCGGATCTGATCATCGCGGACGAGCCGACCACCGCGCTGGATGTGACCGTCCAGGCCCAGGTCATGGACCTGCTGGCGGAGTTGCAGCGCGAGTACCACATGGGCCTGATCCTGATCACGCACGACCTCGGCGTGGTCGCCGATGTCGCGGACAAGATCGCGGTCATGTACGCGGGCCGGATCGTGGAGACCGCGCCGGTGCACGAGCTCTACAAGCGTCCCGCGCATCCGTACACCCGTGGTCTGCTCGATTCGATTCCGCGCCTGGACCAGAAGGGCCAGGAGCTGTACGCGATCAAGGGCCTGCCGCCCAACCTGACCCGGATTCCGCCCGGCTGCGCCTTCAATCCGCGCTGTCCTGCGGCGCAGGACATCTGCCGTACGGAGGTTCCGGCCCTGCTTTCCGTCACGGAGCAGGACGGTACCGAGCTGCCGGGCCGTGGAAGCGCGTGCCACTTCTGGAAGGAGACGATCCATGGCTGAACCGAGGAAGAGTGACGACTCCATGGACGCCACCCCGAACGTCACCGAGGTGGCGACGGCCGACGCCGTCACCGTCGAGGACTCCGTCGCCGCCATCGAGGCGACGGTCGAGCGCGGCGAGCCGATCCTCCAGGTGCGCAACCTGGTCAAGCACTTCCCGCTGACCCAGGGTGTTCTCTTCAAGAAGCAGGTCGGCGCGGTCAAGGCCGTGGACGGCATCTCCTTCGACCTGTACCAGGGCGAGACGCTGGGCATCGTCGGAGAGTCCGGCTGCGGCAAGTCGACCGTCGCCAAGCTGCTGATGACGCTGGAGAAGGCGACCGCCGGCGAGGTCTTCTTCAAGGGCCAGGACATCACCAGGCTGTCCGGGCGCGCGCTGAAGGCCGTCCGCAGGAACATCCAGATGGTGTTCCAGGACCCGTACACCTCGCTCAACCCGAGGATGACCGTCGGTGACATCATCGGCGAGCCCTTCGACATCCATCCGGAGGTGGCACCGAAGGGCGACCGGCGCCGCAGGGTCCAGGAACTGCTCGATGTCGTGGGCCTCAACCCGGAGTACATCAACCGCTATCCGCACCAGTTCTCCGGCGGACAGCGCCAGCGCATCGGCATCGCCCGCGGTCTCGCGCTCAATCCCGAGGTCATCATCTGCGACGAGCCGGTCTCGGCCCTGGATGTCTCGGTGCAGGCGCAGGTCATCAATCTGATGGAGAAACTCCAGGACGAGTTCAACCTCTCCTACATCTTCATCGCGCACGACCTGTCGATCGTCCGGCACATCTCCGACCGGGTCGGTGTGATGTACCTCGGCAAGATGGCCGAGATCGGTACGGACACCCAGATCTACGACCACCCGACGCATCCCTACACCCAGGCGCTGCTGTCGGCGGTCCCGGTGCCCGACCCGGAGGCCCGTGAGGGCCGCGAGCGGATCATCCTCACCGGTGATGTCCCGTCACCGGCGAATCCGCCCTCCGGCTGCCGCTTCCGGACGCGCTGCTGGAAGGCGCAGGAGAAGTGCGCCACGGATGTCCCGCTGCTGGCCGTTCCCGAGCGCTTCAAGGGCACGGGCGGGCACGCCGCGCACGAATCGGCATGCCACTTCGCCGAGGAGAAGGACGTCGTCCACGCGGCATGACGTAGCCGTACGTCGTACGTCGTACGAACAGCGCCCGGAACCGAACGGTTCCGGGCGCTGCTCTGTGTGGTGCCGCGCTATGTGATCGTCCATTTGCGCGGGCTGGATATGCGGATCACGCCTTGGCGTTCGATCTTGGTCTCAGCAGGTCACGAACGCGTACGCAGGTCACGTACTCCGAGGAGGCCCGTTCGATGCGTGGAGCCGCACCCGTCACCTGGGCCGTGTGCGCGGTGACCGTCGCGCTCACGGCGACAGCGTGCGGCGGAGGAAGCGGCAGCGGCGCCGGAGGGCCCGATGGTGTGCTCTCCTCCTCCTGGGGCGATCCGCAGAATCCGCTGGAGCCCGCGAACACCAATGAGGTCCAGGGCGGCAAGGTCCTCGACATGATCTTCCGCGGGCTGAAGAAGTACGACCCGAGGACCGGCAAGGCCGAGAACGCCCTCGCCGAGCGGATCGACACCACCGACTCGACGCACTTCACCGTCACCGTCAAGGACGGCTGGACCTTCAGCAACGGCGAGCAGGTCACCGCGAAGTCGTTCGTGGACGCCTGGAACTACGGCGCGCATCTGAAGAACAATCAGAAGAACGCGTACTTCTTCGAGTACATCGAGGGATACGACAAGGTCCATCCGGCCTCTGGCCGGCCCACCGCGGACACGCTCTCAGGTCTGGCCGTCACCGGTCCGCTGGCCTTTACCGTCACGCTGTCCCAGCGCTTCTCCACCTGGCCGGACACGCTCGGATACGCCGCGTTCGCGCCGCTGCCCAGGGCCTTCTTCGACCACCACGACGCCTGGCTCGCCAAGCCGGTCGGCAACGGCCCGTACGAGGTCGAGAACTACACCCGAGGCGCCCAGATGTCGCTGCGCACCTGGAAGGGCTACCCGGGCGGCGACAAGGCGCGCAATGGCGGAGTGGACCTACGGGTCTACACGGACGGCAACACCGCCTACACCGATCTGGTCTCCGGCAATCTCGATCTGGTCGACGACGTCCCGGCCGCGCAGCTCAAGAACGTCAGGGCCGATCTTGAAGGCCGGTACATCAACACGCCCGCCGGCATCCTCCAGAGCCTCTCCTTCCCGTACTACGACCAGGCCTGGAACACACCGGGCGCCGTCAAGGTCCGCACCGGACTCTCCATGGCGATCAACCGCGGGCAGATCACCGAAACGATCTTCCACGGGACCCGCACTCCCGCCACCGACTGGACCTCTCCGGTCCTCGGTGCGGACGGCGGCTACAAAGCCGGGCTCTGCGGGAAGGCCTGCTCCTACGACCCGGCCTCGGCGAAGAAGCTGATCGCGGAGGGCGGCGGTATCCCGGGTGGCCGGCTGACCATCACGTACAACACCGACACCGGATCCCACAAGGAGTGGGTCGACGCGGTCTGCAACAGCATCAACAACGTGCTGGGCAACGACAGATCGTGTGTCGGCAGCCCGGTCGGCACCTTCGCCGACTTCAGGAACAAGATCGGCCGGAAGAAGCTCACCGGTCCGTTCCGGGCGGGCTGGCAGATGGACTATCCGCTGATCCAGAACTTCCTTCAGCCGCTCTACTACTCCAACGGCTCGGCCAACGACGGCAAGTGGAGCGACGCGCGGTTCAACGAGCTGGTCAACGAGGCCAACGCCGATACGGACACCTCGACCGCGATCCGGAAGTTCCAGCAGGCCGAGGAGGTCGTACGGGACCAGATGGCCGGGATCCCGCTCTGGTACCAGAACGGGAGCGCCGGTTACGCGGCCCGGCTCTCCCATGTCGAACTGAACCCGTTCAGCGTGCCCGTCTACCACGAGATCACGGTCCGCTGACACCGGGCAGGAGGAGCACCTCATGGGACGTTATGTGATCCGCCGTCTGCTCCAGATGATCCCTGTCTTCATCGGCGCCACCCTGCTGATCTTTCTGATGGTCCATGTGATGGGCGACCCGATCGCGGGACTCTGCGGCGAAAGACAGTGTGATCCCGCGACCGAGGACCGGCTGCGCCGGGAGTTCGGCCTCGACCGGCCTGTGTGGCAGCAGTACACGACTTATATGGGCCATGTGTTCTCGGGCGACTTCGGGACCGCCTTCAACGGCCAGAAGGTCATCGACCTGATGGCGTCGGCCTTTCCGGTCACCATCCGGCTCACACTCGTGGCCGTCGCCTTCGAGCTGGTCATCGGAGTCGTCCTCGGTGTGATCACCGGTCTGCGCCGGGGCCGGCCGGTCGACACCTCCGTACTGCTGCTGACGCTCGTGGTCATCGCCGTACCGACGTTTGTCACCGGGCTGCTGGCGCAGCTCGTGTTCGGCGTCAAGTGGCGGATCGTCCAGCCGTCGGTCTCGTACACCGCGCCGCTCGACGAGCTGATCCTGCCCGGACTGGTGCTGGCATCGGTCTCGCTGGCGTATGTCACCCGACTGACCCGCACCTCGGTCGCCGAGAACGTCCGCTCCGACTATGTCCGCACGGCCATCGCCAAGGGCCTGCCCAGACACCGGGTGATCACCCGGCATCTGCTGCGCAACTCACTGATCCCGGTGGTCACCTTCATCGGCACGGACATCGGCGCCCTGATGGGCGGTGCCATCGTCACCGAGCGGATCTTCAATATCCATGGCGTCGGATTCCAGCTCTACCAGGGCATCCTGCGCCAGAACACCCAGACCGTCGTCGGCTTCGTCACCGTGCTCGTGATCGTCTTTCTGCTGGCGAATCTGCTGGTCGACCTGGTCTACGCCGTTCTCGACCCGAGGATCCGGTATGCCTGAGCCGCAGTGCGCCCGACCGAGGACCATCGCCGTCAAGGCCACGGCCGTCGCCGCCACAGCCGCTCCGGAGCGGCGTCCAGGGAGCTCCGAGGGCGGCGCGCCCACCGGGAGGCCGCGCGGGCTGTGGTCGGACGCCTGGCACGATCTGCGCCGCAATCCGGTCTTCGTCGTCTCGGCGCTCGTCATCGTCTTTCTGGTGGTGATCTCGCTCTGGCCGTCCCTGATCGCGAGCCGCAATCCGCTCTCCTGCGATCTCGCCAGGGCCCAGGAGGGCTCCCGGCCCGGCCATCCCTTCGGCTTCAACGGGCAGGGCTGCGATGTCTATACGCGTACGGTCCACGGCGCCAGGACCTCGGTCGTCGTCGGTGTGCTCGCCAGCCTCGGTGTCGCCGTGACCGGCTCGGTCCTCGGCGCTCTGGCCGGCTTCTTCGGCGGCGCCTGGGACGCGGTCCTCTCCCGGATCACCGATGTCTTCTTCGCGATTCCGGTGGTGCTCGGCGGGCTCGTCCTGCTGTCGCTGGTGGCCGGCACCACCGTCTGGCCCGTGATCGGTTTCATGGTGCTGCTCGGCTGGCCGCAGATCTCCCGGATCGCCCGCGGTTCCGTCATCACCGTCGAACAGAACGACTATGTGCAGGCGGCACGGGCGCTCGGCGCCTCCCACACCCGGATCCTGCTCCGGCACATCCTGCCCAACGCCGTCGCGCCCGTGATCGTCGTGGCGACCATCGCGCTCGGTACGTTCATCGCGCTGGAGGCGACACTCTCGTATCTCGGTGTGGGGCTCAGACCGCCGGCCGTGTCCTGGGGCATCGACATCTCGGACGCCTCGCCGTACATCCGCAACTCGCCGCACATGCTGCTCTGGCCGGCCGGTGCGCTGGCGGTCACCGTGCTCGCGTTCATCATGCTCGGCGACGCGGTGCGCGACGCCCTCGATCCGAAGCTGCGCTAGCGCTCTCTTTTTCTCCAGGAGTCCGACCCATGCTGCTCGACGTACGCGATCTGCGTGTGGAGTTCCGTACCCGCGACGGTGTCGCCAGGGCCGTCAACGGCGTCAGTTACGCGGTGGACGCCGGCGAGACGCTCGCCGTGCTCGGCGAGTCCGGCTCGGGCAAGTCCGTCACGGCCCAGGCGGTCATAGGGATCCTGGACACACCGCCCGGCCGGATCTCCGGCGGTGAGGTGCTTTTCCAGGGCCGCGATCTGCTGAGGCTCAAGGAGGAGCAGCGGCGTCGGATCCGGGGCGCCGAGCTGGCGATGATCTTCCAGGACGCGCTGTCCGCGCTCAATCCCGTGATCAGCGTCGGCGCCCAGCTCGGCGAGATGTTCGTGGTGCACCGCGGCATGTCCCGCAGACAGGCGCGGGCGCGGGCCGTCGAGCTGATGGACCGCGTCGGGATTCCGGCGGCCGAGGAGCGGGCGGGCGACTATCCGCACCAGTTCTCCGGCGGTATGCGCCAGCGCATCATGATCGCGATGGCCCTCGCACTGGAGCCCGCGCTGATCATCGCCGACGAGCCGACCACCGCGCTCGATGTGACTGTCCAGGCCCAGGTCATGGAGCTGCTCGCGGAGCTGCGGCGCGACCTGGACATGGGCCTGATCCTGATCACCCATGATCTGGGCGTGGTCGCCGATGTCGCGGACCGGATCGCGGTGATGTACGCGGGACGGATCGTGGAGACCGCGCCGGTGCACGCTCTCTACAAGGCCGCCGCCCATCCGTACACCCGCGCCCTGCTGGACTCGGTCCCGCGCCTGGACCGCAAGGGCCGGGAGCTGTACGCGATCAGAGGCCTGCCGCCGAATCCGCTGCGTATCCCGCCCGGCTGCGCCTTCCATCCTCGCTGTCCGATCGCCCGTGACATCTGCCGTACGGACGAGCCGCCGCTGTACGAGGTCGCCGAGGGCCGGCACAGCGCCTGCCACTTCTGGAGGGAGACGCTCGATGGCTGAGGCCGTTCTGGAAGTCACCGACCTGGTCAAGCACTATCCGCTGACCCGTGGCGTCCTGGTCAGAAAGCAGATCGGGGCGGTACGGGCCGTCGACGGGATCTCCTTCGGTCTGGCTCCCGGGGAGACCTTGGGCATCGTCGGGGAGTCCGGCTGCGGCAAGTCGACCGTGGCGAGGATGCTGGTCCATCTGGAGCGGCCGACCTCCGGCCGGATCCGCTACAAGGGTGAGGACATCACCCGGCTGTCGGGTCGCGCGCTGAAGGCGGTGCGCCGGAATATCCAGATGGTGTTCCAGGATCCGTACACCTCGCTCAATCCGCGGATGACCGTGGGCGACATCGTCGGGGAGCCGTACGAGATCCATCCCGAGGCGGCACCGAAGGGCGACCGGCGGCGCAAGGTCCAGGAGCTGCTGGATGTGGTCGGGCTCGATCCGGAGTACGTCAACCGCTATCCGCACCAGTTCTCCGGCGGGCAGCGCCAGCGCATCGGTATCGCCCGCGGTCTCGCCCTGCGGCCGGAGGTCATCGTCGCCGACGAACCGGTCTCCGCCCTCGATGTCTCCGTCCAGGCGCAGGTCATCAATCTGATGGAGCGGCTCCAGAACGAGTTCGGGCTCTCCTATGTGTTCATCGCCCACGATCTGTCGATCGTCCGGCATATCTCCGACCGCGTCGGAGTGATGTATCTGGGACGGCTCGCCGAGCTCGGCTCGGACACGGAGATCTACGACCATCCCACGCATCCGTACACCCAGGCGCTGCTCTCCGCCGTGCCGCTGCCCGATCCGACGGCGCGCGAGCGGCGGGACCGGATCATCCTGACGGGCGAGGTGCCGTCGCCGGCGCATCCGCCCTCCGGCTGCCGGTTCCGTACGCGCTGCTGGAAGGCGCAGGAGCGGTGCGCGGTGGAGGAGCCGGCGCTCGCGGTCCCGGTGGCCTTCCTGGGACGGAAGGGACCGGCCGCGCATCCCTCGGCCTGTCATTTCGCGGCGGAGCGACGGATCGTACCGGCCGTGGGGGGCGAAACGTAATAAAGCACATCAATTTCGTTAACACACAGGCAACTTCACGGACCCGACACCGATATACGAACGCGTCACGCTGAACAACGTACGGCCGTGCGGGTGCCGTAGATCGGCCGGGGCTCTGGGAGCCCCGGCCGGTCGCCTGTCCGCCACCCGTCAGTTCAGGCCAAGTGACCGCTTCAGGAAGTCGACCTGGAGCAGCAGCAGATTCTCCGCGATCTGTTCCTGCGGTGTCATATGCGTCACACCGGTGAGCGGCAGCACTTCATGAGGCCGTCCCGCGGCGAGCAGCGCCGCGGAGAGCTTGAGCGTGTGTGCCACCACCACATTGTCGTCGGCGAGCCCATGGATCAGGATCAGCGGCCGGACCGGGACTTCCGGCGCCGAGAGCCCGTCGTCCGTGACCAAGGAGTGTGTGTCGTACACCTCGGGCGCCTCCTGCGGTGTGCCGAAGTAGCGCTCCTGGTAGTGGGTGTCATAGAGCCGCAGATCGGTGACCGGAGCGCCGGAGACCGCCGCGTGGAAGACATCGGGACGGCGCAGGACCGCGAGGGCGGCGAGCCAGCCGCCGAAGGACCAGCCACGGATCGCCACCCGCTCCAGATCGAGCGGGAAGCGGTCCGCGAGACCGTGCAGCGCCTCGATCTGGTCCTCCAGGCTGAGCAGCAGATTCCGCTTGACCGCCTTCTCCCAGCCGGGCGAGCGGCCCGGAGTGCCACGGCCGTCGGCGACGATCACCGCGAATCCGTGGTCGGCGAACCACTGCGAGGTCAGATGCGCGTTCTGCGCGGCGACCACGCGCTGGCCGTGCGGACCGCCGTAGGGATCCAGCAGAACCGGAAGCGGGCCGTCCGATTCGCGGTAGCCGGTCGGCAGCAGTACGGCGCACGGAATCCGGTGCGCGCTCGCCTCGGTCAGCCGCGCGTGAGCCATGAGCACCGGCCGCTCGGCGTACGAGACGATGCCCGCGAGCCGCTCGCCGTCCCTGAGCACCTGTACGGACGAGCCCGGCGCGTCCGGCACGGCCGACGCCAGTACGGACACTCCGCCGGCCCGTACGGCCGAGTGCACACCCGGGCCCGACGAGATCCGTTCGACGCCCAGATCGCTGACCCGGTACACATGAATCTGGCCAATTTCCGGATCGGCGGCCTCCTCGCCGGCCGATGCCGAGATCAGGACATCCCGGTCACCGATGTCCAGAACCGCGCGCGGATGCAGCTGCGGCCCGGTCAGCGGACGGTCGCCCACCACCAGCACCCGCGCGCCGCCCTCGTCGGCGAGCCGCACCAGCCGCCCGTCCGGCGCCCAGGCCGGGACGCCCGGCGAGAGCTCCAGCCACGCCGGATCCTCGTCCTGGTGCACGGTCCTGGTCGTACCGGTCTCCGTGTCCACCGCCAGATAGAGCTGTCCGCGCTGGTCACGGCTCTGTACGAGCAGTAGCGGAGCGCCCGCGGACGACCAGTGGACCCGGGCCAGATACGGATACCGCGCCCGGTCCCAGATCACCTCCGTACGCTTCGCGGACCCGCCGTCCGGCCCGTCCGGCTCTCCCAGAGCGACCAGGAAGAGCCGTACGTCCGCGTTGGGCGTGCCCGCCGCGGGATAGGCGACACTGGCCGGCTCCCGGTCCGGATGGGCGGGATCGGAGATCCACCAGCGCCGCACCTGAGAGGTGTCCACCCGCGCGACCAGCAGCCGGTCCGACTCGGGCGACCACCAGAAGCCACGGGTACGGTCCATCTCCTCGGCGGCGATGAACTCGGCCAGCCCGTAGGCGACCTCCGCGCCCTCGGCCTTGGTGGGTCCCACCAGCTCCCGGTCGCCCTCACCGTCCGCGCCGATCACCCGGAGCGCTCCCTTGGCCGCGTAGGCGATGTGCCGGCCGTCGGGCGCGGGCCGCGGATCGATCACCGGTCCGCGTACGGGCAGTTGGCGCGCGGTGCCGGCGCGCAGCTCGGCCGCGTACAGCCGCCCGGAGAGCGCGAACGCGGCCAGTTCGACCGTATTGTCCGTCGCGTAGCCGACGATGCCCTCCGCGCCCTCGCGGCTCCGCTCGCGGCGGGCCCGCTCCTCGGCGGAGAGTCGCTCCACGGCGCCTCCCAGCAGCGTCCTGGGGTCCGCGGCGACCCGCTCCTGTCCTCCGGGGCCCGGGCCTTCGAGATCGAGCACCCAGAGGGCGTTCACGCGGTCCGTCCCGGAAGCGGAACGCAGGAAGGCCACCCGCGCGCCGTCGGGCGAGACGGTGAACGCGCGGGGAGCGCCCAGCGTGAACCGCTGGGTCCTGGCGTGCTGGCGTGGGAACGAGTGCTCGTGGCTCAAGGTCATACGACCGAAACTAGTGCCCGTGCGCCCCCCTGTGCTGCCGTGCACCGACCGATGCTTACGTACGGATAGTTATGATCCGTAGCGCAAGGTGGGTAGGAATCTGCCGGCACATGCATGCCGCTCTTTCCCGACTGATATTTATGGAGGTGAACCGCCGTGGCACTCTCGATTTCGGCGGTGGTGCTGCTGGCGATCATCGTCTTCCTGCTGGTCCGGAAATCCGGGCTCAAGGCCGGTCACGCGGTGGTCTGCATGCTGCTCGGGTTCTACATCGCCAGTTCGTCCATCGCGCCCACCATCAGCGAACTGACCACGAACGTGGCGGGGATGATCGGCGGGATCAAGTTCTGACCTCCGGTTCGTGATCTCCGGTTCGTGACCTCCGGTCCACCGACCTCCGACTCCCACTTCTCTCTTCTCCCTCTGCCCGCTTTCCGATCTCCGCTCGCCGTGCCCCCGGCCGCCGTCCGCCGGCCGGGGGTTTCACGGGCGGCCTCGTAGGCTGTCCTCATGACCGACCAACCCGCCCGTCGTCTGCTGCTGGTGCACGCGCACCCGGACGACGAGTCGATCAACAACGGCGCCACCATGGCCAAGTACGCGGCCGAGGGCGCTCTGGTCACTCTGGTGACCTGCACCCTCGGCGAGGAGGGCGAGATCATCGTGCCCGGTCTCGCCCATCTCGCCGCCGACCGGGAGGACGGCCTCGGCACCCATCGCATCGGTGAACTCGCCGCGGCCATGCGGGAGCTGGGCGTCTCCGACCACCGGTTCCTCGGCGGGCCCGGCAGATTCCGGGACTCCGGGATGATGGGCCTGCCGCAGAACGACCGCGAGAACGCCTTCTGGCACACCGAGGTCGACGAGGCCGCGGAACATCTTGTCGAGGTGATCCGCGAGGTGCGTCCGCAGGTGCTCGTGACGTACGACCCGAACGGCGGCTACGGGCACCCGGACCATATCCAGGCCCATCGCGTCGCCATGCGCGCCGCGGCACTGGCCGCCGACAGCGCGTACGGTCCCGGGCTCGGGACACCTCACGCGATCGACAAGATCTACTGGAACCGGGTGCCGCGCTCGGTGGCCGAGGCGGGCTTCGCGCGGCTCCGTGCCACCGGTACGGATTTCTTCGGTATCGCCGAGGTGGACGACATCCCGGGCGTGGTGGACGACTCGGAGATCACCGCGGCGATCGACGGCGCGCCTTACCGGGAGCTCAAGGCCGCCGCGATGCGCGCGCACGCGACTCAAATCGCCGTGGACGGGCCCTTCTTCGCGCTCTCCAACGATCTCGGCCAGCCGATCTTCGCCGCCGAGTACTACCAGTTGGTGCACGGGAAGTCCGGAGCGTCCGCGGGCGAACGCGAGAACGATCTCTTCGCGGGAGTCGCCGGAGCCGGAGACGGTGGAGTCGCCGGAGCGGGCCGTGTCACGGAGGCCGGCGCATGAGTGACATGAGTGAGCTCAAGCGGCAGCAGTCCGCCGACGGGCTCCCGGCCGCGCCAGGGCCCTCCCGTATCGCCGTCTACGTGGGCCTCGCCGTGCTCGGCGCCCTGGTCGCCCTCGCGGGCTCGCTCGTCCAAGGCGGCTGGTTCCCCGGCGGTTTGGTGCTGGCCCTGCTCGCCACCGCCGGAGTCTTCCTCGGCGGACTGCGCCTCACCGGTACGCAGATGGGCGTGGGAGCGCCTGCCGGAGGCTGGCTGATCGCGGCCGTCCTGCTGAGCGTCGGGCGCCCGGAGGGCGACGCGGCCTTCTCCGCGGGCGTCGGACCGCTCATCTTTCTGCTGGGCGGGATGGCGGTGGCTGTGATGTGTGCCACCATGTCGCGGTTGCCGCAACCGGGCACGAAGTCCGGCCGACTTGGGAAGTGACGCGCCCGTCATCCGCTGAATTGCCCCCGTCCGCACGGCCCGCGAACGACAGCTTCACACGGTCGTGGGGTGCCGGTCGGCTGAGGACAGTATGGTGGTGCGCGCTCCGGGCCTTCCCCTCGCCTTCGGCTGTGGGGGACCTGAACAGTTGAGTACCAGTAAGAACGGGCGGCGGAGCCAACCGGGAGAACCTGCTTTGAGTCGTGAAACTGACAGTTCGTCCTCCGGGCCCCAGGGGCGCGGCGGAGCCGCGTACCCCTCGGGGACACCGCCGTACGGATCCAGCCAGTATCCGTCGCCGCCCCCCCAGCAGGACGCTCCGGAGGAGACCGACACCGCGCTCGCTCCTCAGCCGGACGAGCCGAGAACCGAAACCACACTGACCACACGTATCCGGATCAATATCCCGGGCTCGCGGCCGATCCCGCCGGTCGTGATGCGTACGCCCATGGGCGACAGCGACACTGCGGGCGGCCGGGGCGTCAAGGCCGCCGAGCTCACGGGCGGTGTCCAGGTGCCGGAGCAGGGCCAGGACAGGGCGGACGCCCTGGGCGGCCGGACTCCGGACGAGAAGCCGGCCGGTGACAAGCCCGCGAACGACTGGTTCGCGCCACGCAGGGCCTCGGGCCCGGCGGGCGGCACGGGAACGGGCACCGGCGCGGGCATGGGCGCGGGCGCGGCAGCCG
>NZ_FMDK01000744.1 GCF_900091995.1 Streptomyces sp. MnatMP-M17 | reverse complement strand
GACGAGTCGTGCGCTTCACCTGCCGTACGCCCGCTGGCCCTGCCGTCAAGAGCGGCTGGGTCGAGCTGGCGCCGGCATCCGTAGAAGCACCAGCACCCGCACCTGCACAAGCACCCGCACCAGCCCAGGAGATCTCGAACACGAACAGAGACGGAGTCGGCGATGACGACTGACGGACTCGGCCTGGTGGGAGGCTTTCTCTCCCAGGTCCGTGAGCGGCCCGATGCCACCGCACTGCTGTGGAACGGTGAGGAGATCAGCTACCGCGAGCTGTACGAGCAGGCCGGACGCGAAAGGGACCGGCTGGCCCAGCTCGCGCTGGCTCCCGCCGAGCCCGTGGGTGTCCTCGCCACCAAGTCGCCCGCGGCCATCGCCCTGGTGCTGGCCTGTCTGCTGGCCCGGCGGCCCTTCCTGCTGCCCTCGCCCGCGCTCGCGCCCTCCCTGCTCGCCGATCTCTTCGCGCAGGCGGGCTGCCGCCAGGTCATCACGCCCGACGGCACGGACGCGAACGTGGTGCCCAATCCCGAGGTCACTCCGCAGCCGCTGGCGCCTCGTGAGGCCGCCGAGGTGTCGTTCATGCTCACCACCTCCGGCTCCACCAGCCTGCCCAAGATCGTCCCGCTCGGCCGGGAGGCCGTGAACCGGTTCGCCGCCTGGGCCGGCCCGGCCTTTTCGATCGGTCCCGGCAGCACGGTGCTCAACTACGCGCCGCTCAACTTCGATCTCTGTCTGCTGGATGTCTGGACGACACTGGCGCACGGCGGCCGGGTCGTCCTGGTCGATCCCGGACTCGCCGCGCGCGGCGGCCATCTGCTCGATCTCCTGGAGCGCCATGACGTCCAGGTCGTCCAGGCGGTGCCGATGTTCTACGGGCTGCTGCTCGACGCGGCCCAGCGGCGCGGCGCCACCCTGCCCGGTGTCGAGCATGTGATGTTCAGCGGCGATGTCATCCCCGACCGCACCTTCGCCGCGCTGCCCGAGCTCTTCCCCAAGGCGCGCATCCACAACATCTACGGCTGCACCGAGACCAACGACAGCTTCATCCACGAGGTCGACACCGGCACCACCGCCTTCCCGCCGGTGCCGATCGGCGTTCCGCTGCCCGGTGTCGAGGCGCTGATCCTGGACGAGCGCGGCGAGGCGGTCGAGGGTCCCGGCTCCGGCGAGCTGTATGTGTCCACGCCCTTCCAGGCGGCCGGCTATCTCGACCGGACGCGCCACGCCGACAAGTTCACCGGCCATCCGCTGGGACTGGACGACCGGCGCTGGTTCCGCACCGGTGACCTCGTACGGCGCGACGGCGACGGCCGGCTCCATCTGACCGGACGCAGCGACCACCAGGTCAAGGTCCGCGGTGTCGCCGTGAACACGGCGGAGGTCGAACGCGTGCTGCTCGACCATCCCGCGGTGCTCGAAGCGGGCGTGGCCGCCCTGCCCGACCCGATCGAGGGCCGCCGGCTCGTCGCCGCCGTCCAGGCCGCGCCCGGCAGCGCTCTGAGCACCCTGACGCTCCGTCAGCACTGCGCCAGGAGCCTGCCCAGGGCGGCGGTTCCCGCGAAGCTCCAGATCGTCACGGAGCCGCTGCCGAAGACCGCCACCGGAAAGGTCGACCGCAAGGCGCTCGACCGTCTCCACGAGTTGTCAACAGCCAAAGGAAGGACGTCATGAGCCACGTCGGCACCATCAAGCAGTTCGTCATCGAGGAGTTCCTGCCGGATGTCACGGCCGAGGAGCTCGCTGACGACCACGACCTGCTCTCGGACGGGGTCATCGACAGCCTCGGTGTGCTGAAGCTGATCGCCTGGGTCGAGGACCGCTTCGAGGTGGCGATCGGCGACGCCGACCTCGATCCCAACAATTTCCGCAGTGTCGCGGCGATCGACGCGTTCATCGCCGGTGCGCGCCGTCCCGAGGTGGCAGGTAGCTAGCGGTGCATGACGCACTCATCGGCCTGCTGGAGCGGCGCGCGCCGGTCGGGCGCGAGACCTGGCGGTCGTTCTGGGACGAGCTCGGCGACGGCGGCCTCGACAGAGCGCAGGCCCTCGCCCTGCTGGTCTCCCTGACGACCGCGCTGCCCGGCCCCGAAACGCTGCGCGGGCTGCTCGACTCGCTCGCCGAACGGCGGGCCCCCC
>NZ_FMDK01000972.1 GCF_900091995.1 Streptomyces sp. MnatMP-M17 | reverse complement strand
CGGCGGCGGGCGCCGCGCGTCTGGCTCGGCGCCCTTCCGCTGCTCCTCTTCGCCGGACTCTGCTTCGGACTGCCGGTAGGCGCCCTGCTGTACGGAGCCGTCACCCGGGACGATCCGGCCACCGGCGCCACCGCACTGACCGGCGAGCACCTCCAGCGCTCGCTCCAGGGCCCGTATCTCACCTCCCTCATCGGCAGTGTCGAACTCTCCGCGCTGACCGCCGTGATCGGCACCGTGCTCGGGATGCTGATCGCCCAGGCGGTCGTCACCTCGCGCGGCACCGCGCTGCGCAACGGAGTGCTCACCGCCTCCGGAGTGCTCGCCAACTTCGGCGGTATCCCGCTCGCGTTCGCGTTCGTCGCCACGCTCGGTATCTCCGGTGTGGTCACCCAGCTCGGCCATCTCGACGGCCTCGGCTGGAATCTGTACTCCTTCACCGGACTGACCATCATCTATCTCTACTTCCTGGTGCCGCTGATGGTGCTGGTCAGCGTGCCCGCGCTGGACGGTCTGCGCCCGCAGTGGCGGGAGGCCGCGCAGAACGCCGGAGCCACCTCCTGGCAGTTCTGGCGCCATGTCGGACTTCCGGTCCTCGCGCCCTCGCTGCTCGGCGGATTCGTGCTGCTCTTCGGCAGTGCCTTCGCCGCGCACGCCACCGCCGCCGCGCTGGTCGGCGGCTCGGTCCCGCTGGTCACCCTGAAGATCGCGGACGCGCTCTCCGGCAACGTACTGGTCGGTCAGGAGAATGTGGCGCTCGCGCTGAGCCTCGACATGATCGTGATCGCCGGCCTGGTCATGGCGGTCTATCTGCCCCTCCAGCGACGGAGCACCCGATGGCTGCACTGACTCCCACCGCCACCCCGGCAGCGCCCGCGCCCGCCGCTCCTCGGAAGGCACGGGACGGCGGAGCCGCGCGCGCCCGGCGCCGTCCTCGTGTCTGGCGCGGTGCCGTGCTCTTCCTGGCCGGGCTCTACTTCCTCGTACCGCTCCTGTCCTCGTTCGTCTTCACGGTGCGCATTCCCGGGCAGGGCCTCACCTTCGACGCCTACACCGGGATCCTCTCCGCCGAGGGCTTCACCCAGAGCCTGCTGCTCTCGCTCGGGCTCGCCGCGGCCACCATCGTCCTCGCGCTGGTGCTCACCGTGCCCGCCCTGGTGGCCGTACGGCTCGGTGCGCCGAAGCTCGCGCCGCTCGTCGAGATCGTCTGCATGCTGCCGCTGGTGGTGCCGCCGATCGCGCTGGTCACCGGAGTCACCACGGTGCTGCGCTGGGGACCGGACCATCTCTCCCGTACACCGCTCTACCAAACGTTCCTCGCGGTGCAGAACGAGTCGTTCCCGGTGGTGCTGGTGCTCGCCTATACAGTGCTGGCCCTGCCGTTCGTCTACCGCTCGCTGGACGCCGGGCTGCGTGCCATCGACGTACCGACGCTGGTGGAGGCGGCGCGCAACTGCGGCGCGAGCAGACCGTATGTGATCCTGCGCGTCATCCTGCCCAATCTGCGCTCCTCGCTGGCCGGTGCCTCCTTCCTCACGCTGGCGCTGGTCCTCGGCGAGTTCACCATCGCCTCGCTGCTCGGCTTCCGGCCCTTCGCGGTGTGGATCGTCACCGTCTCGGGCGCGGAGGCCCGGATGTCGGTGGCCGTGTCCCTGCTCAGCCTGCTGATCACCTGGGCGCTGCTGCTGGTCCTCTCCCGGGCGGGAACGCGCGCCTCCTCGGCCGCCGCTCCGGCTCCCTCAACGGCCTCTTCCACGGCCATGGCTCCGGCATCCACCGCCGCCTCTTCCGTCTCCGGCAAGGAGTAGACCTTCATGTCATCCACCTCCACAGCGACCGCGGAGCGGCCTGAGCAGGCCACGGCCGCCGGCGCCCTGGTCGAATTCCGCGGTCTGCGCCGGGCCTTCGGCGCCACCGTCGCCCTCGACGGCCTGGATCTGACGGCCAGGCCGGGCGAACTGCTCGCCCTGCTCGGTCCGTCGGGCTGCGGCAAGACCACGGCGCTGCGGGTCCTCGCCGGCTTCGAGCAGCCGGACGCGGGCGAGGTGCTGGTGGACGGCGAGGACATCACCCGGGTGCCGGCCAACCGCCGCGACGCCGGCATGGTCTTCCAGTCGTACAGCCTCTTCCCGCACCTCAACGCCCGCGACAACGTGGCCTTCGGGCTGCGCGTACGGAAGGTGTCCGCCGCCGAGCGGCGCGCCCGCGCCGCCGAACTCCTCGATCTGGTCGGACTGCCCCAGCACGGCGACCGCTTCCCGCACCAGATGTCCGGCGGCCAGCAGCAGCGTGTCGCGCTGGCCCGCGCGCTGGCGCTGCGCCCGCGCGTCCTGCTGCTCGACGAGCCGCTCTCGGCGCTCGACGCGAAGGTACGGCTCACGCTGCGCGAGGAGATCCGCCGGCTCCAGCTCTCGCTGGGCATTACCACCATCTTCGTCACCCATGACCAGGAGGAGGCGCTCTCCATGGCCGACCGGGTCGCGGTGCTCAACGCGGGCAGACTGGAACAGTGCGCGCCGCCCGCCGAGCTGTACGAGCGGCCCGCCACGCCGTTCGTCGCGGAGTTCGTCGGCGCGATGAACCGGCTGCCCGGCCGGCTCACCGACGGCGGACTGGTCGAGGTCGCGGGCGCCGAGCTGCCCGTGGACGGCGAGATCCCGGCGGAGCGCGAGGTGGAGGTGCTGATACGGCCCGAGAACATCCTCGCCACCGCCGATCCGGCCGGTACGGCCACGGTTGTCTCCGCGTCCTTCTTCGGCTC
>NZ_FMDK01000327.1 GCF_900091995.1 Streptomyces sp. MnatMP-M17 | reverse complement strand
TCACGGCGCCGCGCAGCGCGCGGGCGCGGGCGCGGGCGCGGGTGGTTTCGCGCCGGATCCGGTCGAGCGCCGCGCCGATCAGCAGGGCGAGGCCGATGGTGTACGAGAGGACATAGCGGTCGACGTACAGCGGCCGTACCGGCGTCAGCAGGATGAGCAGTACGGTCGGGAGGATCAGCAGGGAGAGCGCGAGCGTCCGCAGCTCGACCGGTCGTCCCGCGTTGGGTTCGGTGCGGCCCAGCACCCGGGCGCACAGCAGGCCCAGCAGCGCCGCCGCCACGAAGCGTGTCGTCTGCCAGAGGTCGGGAAAGCCGATCCAGTCGACCTGTTCGGCCTGCGTGGTGCTGAAGGCCGCGAGCGGAAGCAGCCCGACGGCCACACATCCGGCCGCGATGCCCCATGCCCGGATCACCGCGCGCTGCAGCCCGGAGCGGAACACCGTCGCGCCATGGGCGAGCAGACTCACGACCGCCAGCTCATGGAGCAGACAGGCGGTCAGCAGGACGGCGGCGTACGCGCTCCAGCGGAGCCCGCCTCGCCTGATGATCGCGGTCAGCAGCAGCCAGGTGCTCCAGGTGATCAGCGCACACACCAGCGCGTACGAACGCCCTTCCTGCGCATACTGCTGCACCGTCGGGATCAGCGGAAAGGTCAATCCGGCCAGCACTCCGGCGCGCGGCCCGGCGAGCATCCGCCCGATGAGCGTGACACCCGTCGCGGCCGTGGCCACCGCCAGGACGGACGGCAGCCGCAGCGCCGTCTCACCGCCGTCCCAGAGCGCGAACACCCCGTGCATCAGCAGGTAGTAGAGACCGTGCACGGCGTCGGCATGGCCCAGCGTGTGCCAGATCTGAGCGACGCTCCGGTGCGCCATCTCGTAGGTGACCGCCTCGTCGCCCCACAGCGTGTTCCGACGGTCGATCCCCCACAGTCCGAGGAGCAGCGCCAGGGCGAACGGGGCGAGGACGAGGGCGATCGTGTGACGCGACGACGGCTGCTTGCACCGCGCCGGCGTCCCGAGCGTGGCCTCCGGGCCCGGACCGAAGGAGGGCGAGGTGTGCTGTGCGGAGGAGATGGCGGGCTCCGTTCACCGGTTCAGATCCAGGCCGTGTTTCAGAAGTCCCCTCTGCCCCGCGGGCGGACGACGCCACTTCTGAAACACGGCCCAGCGCTCCTTGCGAGGACACAGATCGACCATGCGTGCCGTGCGGGATGTCCGCGAGCAGGAGGCGGCCAATGGGCGGCATCGGGGGGAGGGGGCGGTGGCCGGTTGTCGGGCGGCACTCGGCGGCGCGGTGGTGGCGCGGCGGCGGAACCGGCCGGTGGATGACCGGATTCCGGAAGTCCCGGCCCGACGGCCCGGCGATGCTCCATGATGGGCCGGCCATGTCGTGTCCGTGGATCCACCGCCCCCACACCGCGCGCCTGACCGGTCGAGTGTCCGGGTCCCGCGCGCCGGTGGGCGTCGCCCGTGCGGCGGTGTTCACCGTGACGGGTGTGGTGCTCGCGGTCACGGGACACCATGTGGTCTCCGGTCACCCGGTGCCCTGGCGGGCCGTGCCGCTCGCCGCTGTGGCGCTCTTCGCCCTTGCCCTGGGGGCTGTACGCATATCGCCACCGCCTCCGCAGCTACGGTCACGGTCGTGGCCGCTGCCGCTGCCAGCGGTGATCGCGGCGACCGGCGCGGCCCAACTGGCCCTGCACTTCTGGCTCGTACGGGCCTCGGCCCAGGGCGCGCCCGCCTCGCACAACATCGCGGGCCACGGCGCCGCGCACGGAACGCACGAGGCGTGGCACGCCGGGCGCCACGGCCTCGCCATGACGGCCGCCCATGCCCTCGCGGCCCTGCTGGTGGCCTGGTGCCTCCAGCGCGCGGACGCGGCCTGCCTCGCCGTCGGTCAGCGCGTGGGCGGTGTGCTTGGCGAGCTGCTGGTACGGCTCGTACGGCGCGCTCCCGCGCGGCTGTTCCCGTCCGTGCCCCGCGCCCTGCGCGCCGTCAGAACGCGCGCGCAGCCGCCTCCGCACAATTCCCTGGTACTGGCGCACGCGGTGGTACGTCGAGGCCCGCCGCCGGAGCTCGCCTCCGCCTTCTGAGCTCGGGGTGCGCTCCGGCGTGCCCGTACCGCCCCACATCACCATGGGAGTCATCCGTGTTCCGTACCACCGCTCCGGCGTCCGCCGTGCGCCGTCTCTCCGTCCTCACCGCGGCCGTGCTCGCGGCCTCGGTCGCCTTCGCCGCTCCGGCGTCCGCCCATGTGGAGGTCGAGGCGGAGGGCGCCGCCGCCCTCGCCGAGAACGTCACTCTCGCCTTCACCGCCGAGACGGAATCCGACAAGGCCGGGATCAGCGGGCTGGAAGTGATTCTGCCCGACGGCATCGCGCCCGCCGACATCACCTACGGGAAGGGCCCCAAGGGCTGGCGGCTCGCCGCCACCGCGCGGGGCTACACCGTCTCCGGGCCGGCGATCGCCGCCGGTGAGGACGCCGCGTACACCGTCACCGTACGACAGCTTCCGGACGCCGAGTCCCTGGCGTTCAAGACTCTCCAGACCTACAGCGACGGCCGCGTCGACCGGTGGATCGAACTGGAGGAGCCCGCGGACGGCGGACACGGCAGCCCCGCGCCGACGCTCGCGCTCAAGCCCGCGGCGCCGGGAGCCAAGCCGGTCGGCCCGAGCCCGGCCGCCGAGCCCACCACGGCCGCACCGTCCACTCCGGCCACGAGCGAGCCGGCCACGACGGGACCCTCGGCCGACACCTCTCCGGCTTCCTCCGATGCTGCCGCCGACACGGCAGCCGCGACCGACGACGGCACAAGTCCCCTGCTGCTCATCGGACTTGGCGTGGTGGTCGTGGTCGCACTGGTCGGCGGCGTCTGGTGGTTCAGGCGCCGCTCCGGTGCCGACTCCGTCTGACCAGGACATGAACTCCCTTTGACGGAAATGCCGTCCGGACGGGCCCGTGGCGAACGGGCCCGTCCGCACGTGAAGGTCCCGGCGAACTCTTGTTGTGGACATGGCGGGATCGCTACGGTGTGCCAGGCCGCGCCGCTCCGGCGCTGCCCGTTCACCAGACCCTGCGCCGGACTGTCCCCCGCGTGCGTCATGGGAAGGCACTTGCCCGGCCCGGAACGAGAGAGACACGCGATGCGCCAGAGACGGCAGCTCCACCGTTCATTGACCGGAGTCCTATCCGCACTCGTCTGTCTGGGACTGACGGTGACCGCGCAGCCCGCCGGGGCGGCCGACACTCAAAATTCCACGCGCGTAGCGTCCGGCGAGACGTCCGCGTCGGGGGAGATCTCCTGGCGGGCGGACCTCTCCCGCGTCGACGCCGACGACGTGAACGTGCGCTACGGCCAGGGCGCCCTCACCATCCGTCAGCGGGACTTCCGCTCCACGGCCGTGGGAAGTGAGGCGGGATACGGTTCCCAGGTCCTCGCGCCCAGGACGCTCGGCCGTCCCGTCAACCGCGTCCGGGCCGAGCTCTCCGCCCAGGTCCCTTCCGGAGCGCGGGTCGCGGTCGATGTCCGAGGGCGCGCCGAGGACGGCTCCTGGACCGAGTGGCGCGAGGCGGATACGAGCCCGGAGGCGAGCGCGGTGGCCCTGCCTCGTACCGTCGTCGCTGTCCAGGCCCGGATCACGCTCTGGGACAAGGACGGACAGGCACGGGTCCGGGGACTACGGCTGACGGCGGACCAGGGCCCCGAGCCGCGTACGCCCCGGGCCGCGGCCGCCTTCAGTGCCCGGGTCTTCGCCACCCGTGAAGGGCTCGTCGGCGGGACGACCGCCAACGGCCATGTCATACAGCCGAACGACCACTTCGTCGCCCTGCCCTCCCGACGCGGCCTGTCGCCCAACGGCAGCGGTCAGTACTCCGTCCAGGTCTGCGGTCCCGCCCGGTGCGAGACCGCGCCGGTCTGGGACGTCGGCCCGTGGAACATCCGGGACGACTACTGGAATCCCTCCTCGGTCCGCGAGAGCTTCAAGGATCTGCCGCAGGGCAAGCCGGAGGCCCAGGCCGCGTACGAGAACGGCTACAACGGCGGCCTCGACGGCTCGGGCCGGCGGGTGCTCAACCCGGCCGGGATCGACCTCGCCGACGGCACCTTCGCCAATGTCGGGCTGAGGGACAACGGCTGGGTGACCGTCACCTATCTGTGGACCGGTCCGCAGACGGGCAAGTCCTTCCCCACCTGGGGCACCGCCGTACGTATCCGTCAGCAGGCCACCACGGCGTCGCCCGAGGTGGCGCGGCTGGCCGGGCCCACTCAGGTCAATGTCAGCTGCCAGGTCCACGGCCAGCGGATCACCGTCGACGGCATCACCAATGACGCATGGTCCTATCTGCCGGACTACGGCGGCTACATCACCAACATCTACATCGATGTGCCGGAGCAGTGGCTGCCGGGCGTCCCTCAGTGCTGAACCAGTGCTGAACGCGCCGCGACTCCTTATCACCCGGATCACCCGGCTCGGCAAAGGAGCACTCCCCATGCGTACGCCCAGTGGACGGCTGTGGTCCGTCCTTGTCACCGCGCTCTTCGCGCTCGTCGGTCTCACGTCCGCTCCCGCCCAGGCGCAGTCCCAGCTCCAGCCTCAGTTCGAGTCCCGGGCCCAGCCCCAGGCCCGTCAGAACAGCGCGCTCGCGGCCCCGAACTTCAAGGCGCCCTATCCGTGCGGCCAGCGGTGGACCCTCAGCCACCACTCCGCCGAGGTCCGCCGGGCGCTGGACTTCGTACGCGCCGACGGCGGCTCGACCGGAGGGACACCCGTCCTGGCCTCCGCCACCGGCACGGCGACCCGGATGTCCCAGCCCAGTGGCGCCGGCAACTACATCGTCATCGACCACGGCGGCGGCTGGCAGACCTACTACTTCCATCTGGCCTCGTACTCGGTGCCCAGCGGTGCCGTGGTCGCCCAGGGCCAGCAGATAGGTGTCACCGGAACCACCGGCAACTCCTCGGGCCCGCACATCCACTACGAGCAGTTGCTCAACGGCGCGGGCCAGAACATCGTCATCAACGGAGTGGGACTGCCCTATCCCTCCCAGTACAACCAGTCGTATCTCACCAGCGACAACGGCTGCGGTGGCGGCGGCAGCAACTTCCGCACCTGGGGTTCGGACATCCGGGTCAGGGCGGACGCCTATCTGACCTCGCCGGTGGTCACCGTTCTCGCGGGCCCGACCAATGTCGTGGTGGTGTGCCAGAAGCAGGGGAGCACCGTCACCGCCGAGGGCTACACGAACAACTGGTGGAGCAAGCTCCGTGACCAGGGCGGCTTCATCTCCAACATCTATATCGACCATCCCGCCGCCCAGCTGCCGGGCGTCCCGGTCTGCTGACGGCTCCTGAGCAATCGCTCGACGGCGGCGGCCGTCTCGCCGACCGGTGAGGTGGCCGCCGCCGTCGAACTCCACCGAGGCACCACGCGCGCCCTAGGGCCTGTCTGACAAATGATCACCCGGTGGGTTCGCGGAGCCACAGGACCAGGGC
>NZ_FMDK01000329.1 GCF_900091995.1 Streptomyces sp. MnatMP-M17 | reverse complement strand
CGCCGGAGGCCGAGCGGCTGCGGGCCGCCGCCCGCCTCGCGCTGGCCGCACTCGACTGATCGCGGCCCACGGGCTCTGCTACGACCTCACGGTCAGCGCCTCGTCGGATGCGGCAGTGTGTGTCCCCGGTGCTTGTCCCCGATCGTTGTCCTCGGCCCCTCACCGCCCCGGAGGGCCGCCACTTCGGTCTCTTCGGCGGGTTCACCGAACCAGAGCCGCAGCGCCGCGTGCAGCCCGTCGGCGCCGGACCCGCCGACCGGCGCGCTCCAGGCCGCGTAACCGTCGGGGCGCAACAGAATCGCGTCCGCGGGCGGTTGCCCTTCCACGTAGGCCGTCACGACGTCCACCCGCCCGGCCCAGCCCGCAGCGGCCCGCCGTACATCGGCGCGGTCCGCGAGGTCGAGCAGCACCGGTCGCCCGGGGTGCAGCAGCGCCGCAAGGCTGGTCGTGCCGTCGGCCGTCCTCAGCCGCGTCTCGGGAATGAAGCGCCCCGTCAGCGCGTCCGCGGGACGCCCCACGTCGTGGACGATGTCCGACCCGCTGACCATGCCGGCCAGGTACGCGTTGACCTGGTCCACGCTCATGAGGTCGGCGAACAGCCGGCGCAGGGCATCGATGGACGGGCCGGGGTGCATCAACGCCACCTGGGCACGGACGTTCTCCAGTACCCGTGCGGCGACGGGATGCCGTTCCGTGTGGTACGTGTCGAGCAGTCCGGCCGGCGCGTGCCCCCGCACAGTGGCGGCCAGTTTCCATCCCAGGTTGACGACGTCCTGCAAGCCGGTGTTGAGCCCCCTGGCCGCCCGCGGGGAAGTGCACGTGTGCGCTGTCTCCGGCCAGCAGGACGCGCCCGGCCCGATAGCGCTCCGCCTGCAAGGCCGCGTCGCTGAACCGGGAGAGGTGGCGGGGAGCGTCCATCTCGACGGGGTGACCGGTGATCCGCTCGACCTCCGACCTGAACTCCTCGAAGGTGACCGGCGACTTCCGATCGGGGTGGGGGCCGCGAAAGTCGTATGCGCCGACACGGCTGTGGCCCGTGGTGCTGACCCAGAAGATGGTCCAACCGCGCGGGGTACGGTTCCAACCACTCGGCGCGGCTTGGGGGTTGGCCAGCCTCACTTCCCCCATCAGGCAGGAGATCGTCGACGGCGTACCGGTGAACGCGATACCGGTCTTCCGCCGCACCACGCTGCGGGCTCCGTCGCACCCCACCACCCAGTTCGCCCGTAGGGTCCGCTCACCGCCATTCGACTGACGATAAGTCACCTTGACGTACCCGTCGCTCTCCCGCACGTCGGTCACCTCGGCACCCCGCACCATCCGCCCGCCCAGCCGGACGGCACGCTGAGCGAAGACCGCTTCAGCATATGCCTGCGGACTACCAACCATCGCGGGGAACTCCTTGACCGCCGGGGTGCCAGGTCGAGGTACGGCAGGCCGCCGAAGTGGAACGGCACGTGGCGCTGCGGGGCCCGTCCGGCCACGTACCGGCCCGGCTGCACGGCCTCCAGCAGTCCGCGCTTGGCAGCTCAACCGCCTGGCCGCGTAACGCAGACAGGGTCACGATGGCATGCGCCACAGCGCTGAGAGTGATGTGCCGGTGCCAGCCCCCGAAAGTGCGGCCCTCGAAGTCCATCGCGCCGACCTTGGTGCTGATCTCGGCGAAGTCCTTGTCGACACGCTCACTGAGGCGGCCGAGGCGCACGACGAGCGAGGGCGGGATCTCGGTCATGTTCGACAACCACAGCTCCCGCGCCCGGCCCTCTCCGAAGCGCCGTGCGCTGACCAGCCGCAGTATCGGGCTCCCGGAGCCGGGCGACAGCACGACGTCGGTACTGGTCACAAGGGCCGACGGGCCGACCGGGCAGGTCCGGCCGGCCCGTCGGACCGGACGTCCGCCTGGGTCCACCCCCTCCGCGAGGTGCTGCCATGCCTACACCCGACGAGCTTGAACGCCAGTTCACGCTGCTGACCGCGGCAGCGCGCTATGACGCGCTACGGGCCCGCCACGCTTTGGCGTCACCAGGCGATGAGGACGGTCCGCCCGACCCGGCACAGAGCCTCTGACACGCGCCGAGGCATTGGAGCTTCTCGCGACCTTGACGACTTGGCCGCCCGTCTGGCCGCCACGAGGTGGCCGGACGAACTGCCTGATACTGGCTGGTCCCAAGGAGTTCCTCTGGCCTACCTCAAAGAGAGCTGGCCGAATACTGGCGCACCTCCTACAACTGGCGTGAGCACGAAGCACATCTGAATCAGTTACCCCAGTTCACAACCGAGATCGACAACACCAACATCCATTTCGTGCACATCCGCTCCGCGCAGAATGACGCGCTGCCGTTGCTGATCACCCACGGCTGGCCTGGATCCATCGTGGAGTTCCTTGACGTCATCGGCCCACTGACCGGCCCGGGCCTCCAGGGCGGCGACCCGGCCGACGCCTTCCACCTGGTCATTCCCACCATCCCGGGATACGGGCTGTCCGGACCGACGCGGGACGGCGGCTGGGACGTGCATCGCATGGCCAAGGCATGGGCCGAGCTGATGCAGCGCTTGGGCTACCACCGCTACGGCGCACAAGGCGGCGACTTGGGACACGCGATCACTCGAGAACTGGCCGCCATCGGCACCGACCATGTCGTTGCTATCCACCTCAACACCCTGCTGACGCCACTTCCCAACGACCCTGCCGAAGCAGCCGAACTCACCGACAAGGGCCAAGCGCGGCTTGACCTGCTGACCAGGTCGGAGCCCGAGATGTCGGGCTACGCGAAGATCCAGGGCACCCGGCCACAGACCTTGGCCTACGCACTCACCGACTCCCCGGTCGGGCAACTCGCCTGGATCGCTGAGAAGTTCAAGGAGTGGACCGACTGGGAAGCCTTCCACCCCTCCCGTCCATCACGCGCTGAGCCGTTGGAAACACCGACCGGCGTTGCAGTGTTCGCGGCTGGCAAACACCGCGCATCTGGCCGACTCCCCCTCGTCAAGAGCCTGCGCACGACGCATGACGTCGGGCCCCACCGCCCTGCCGCCCAGCCGGTCCAGAAATCTTTGCCAAAACCCTTGTAAGCATAATCAGGTTAGGTATATTTCCGGCCCGAGGCGCCAACCCTCGACCGGAAGAGGCAGCCATGAGCCCGTCCAGATGAGCACCCCACTGAGCCGACCCGGCCGCAAGCTTTGCCCCGCCGTGTGCGCACGGCCTCCCCGGACTCCCGACGGTAAACCTCGTCGCCAAAGCAACAAGAGACCCATCCGCGTCCGCGGCCACTGCCACACGGATGAAACGGCACCGCCGAGACCGTGCGGCCGAACTTTGCCGAGTTCGGCGGCCCTCCCCTCGTGATCGGCGAGTGCCCCATCCCTCAGCACCCCTGTTCGGACCGCAACCCGCGAATCCGCCGCGCAGTCGACACCACCCGAAACGCACGAAGCGAAGCAGCCCTGACTCACCAGGCCGGGCGGACGAGTTGTGCACAGCAGCGCCATTCAGAGCACAGGAACACCCCTTCTCAGCAAGGTGCTGGCACTACCAGCCCGTGCATTCGATTGCTTTCACAATGCAGTTTCTCGGCAAGCACACCCTTCGACACCGACCAGATCCAATATCTCGAGCCAGTCGCGCTCACCGCTCCGTGCCTGCGATTAAACGAAGAGCTCGAGCCGCAGAGAAACAAGGACTTCCATGTCATTCGACCACTCCCACCGGCCGATGCGCCGTCTCCGCCCCTCGCGGTCACTGGCTGCAATTGGTGTTGCCACGACGATGGGCCTGGGACTTACCGCATGCGGGGACCAGAGCGCCACGAAAACTGCATCGGCGCCTCGGGCTCAGGCGTGCATGCAGAAGGCCAACACCTACATGCAGAAGTGGGACAAGCTGCCGACAAGCCTGCCTCAGTCACCTCCCGGCCCCTACTCGCCGTTGGAGTCCAAGCCCAGACCGGGCGGGAAGGTCATCAGCCTCACCCTGCCCATCCCGTCCGCGCTCACCAGTTCAAAGGCCATGAGCGCCGCTGCCCAGACGGCGGGCTGGACGAACAAGATCGTCAACTATGACGGGAGCGTGCCGGATCTCATCACCAAGTTCGACCAGGCGTTGTCCGAGCGCCCCACCCGCCATCTGGCTCGTCGCGGCCGCACCCGCGGCGATCCAGCCGCAGATCGACGAGGCGAAGAAGGCTGGAGTCATCGTTGCCGTGAGCAGCGTCCCGGACCAAGCGCAGTCGATGCCGGGCTTCGCCGTCGTCACCAACGGCCGCCGGACAAATGAGCAGGTGGGCGAGATCGAGGCGAACATGCTCGCCCGCGAATCGAAGTGTGCCGCGAACGTGGCCGTGGTCAGCCTGCCTTTCCCGATCCTCAAGGCCGACACCGACAAGTTCAAGTCGACTCTGGCCTCCCTGTGCCCGCAGTGCAAGGTCAGCGAGGTCCTGCTCCAGCCACAGGACATCGGCACCCCGAACGCGACCAATACGATCGTCTCGAAGCTGCAGGCGTCCCCCTCCACCAAGTACGTCTATGCCCTCGCCGGCAACCTCACAGACGGGCTGTCTCCTGCCCTCCGCCAGGCCGGCCTCAATGACGTGAAGATATTCGGAACCACGCCGGACGAGGCGGCGATCGCAGCGCTCCGCGACGGCAGCCACGCCTGGTGGATCAACGTCAGTTCTGTCATGCAGGGCTGGACTGCGTTCGACGGCATTCTACGCGCCATCGACACCGGCAAGGTCGTGAATGACAATGGATATCCCATTTCAATTCTGACCCCGAAGAATGTGCCCAGCGGCACGGGCATGCCTGTCGAGCCTGCAACGTACCGAGAAGACTTCACGGCCCTGTGGAAGGTCAAGTAAAGCCTGACGAGGCGCCCGACAATGACACAGCGGGCACCGTCTTCCACTTCGTCCGCGATTGAGTAGGACGACAGCGGATACCTCGGGCGGCAGGATTTCATCCTGCATGGGCTTCCGCCTATCCCTCAGACCGCCAAAGCGAACCACACAGCGGCCCGGACCAGCATCGAACTCACCCTCGACGGGGATCACACTGAGCGGCGCACCGAAATGGAATGCAGCGTTTCTCGTTGCCCCTTGCCAGGCCATCGGCCGCGCGACTTGCACGATCCCCATGGCTCTTCCACCGCCATGAATCGGCGGACGGGGCAAGGAAGGCATTCGCCATCCCTCGCCTCTCAGGTGTTTTACACGTCCCGGCCGGCCTATGACTGCCAAGTTCCGATGCGGCCATGGAGTCGATCGGCAAGACAGCGACCGAGTTCCACAACCAGTCATTTCGTAATAATGGTAGTCAGGTTAAAGACCTACCATTGACCGTCTGACACCTTGCAATCGAATCCAAAGGCCAGCGGGTGGACGGAGGGGAACCACCTCCGGCCGCGTCGCTTCATGCCAGACTTGGGAGTGTCCTTCATGTCCTCGAAGGCACAGACAACGACCGCACAGGATGTTTTGCCTTCTGCGGTGTTGTCCATATCGCACCTGTCGAAGACCTTTCCCGGCGTGAAAGCCCTTGATTCAGTCGACCTCGACGTCAGGCGAGGACAGATCCATGCCCTCGTTGGCCAGAACGGGTCGGGTAAATCGACACTCATCAAGATCCTCGCCGGCGTCCACACCCCGGACGACCCCGCTCCCTCGGCAACAGTCGAAGGCCATGCGTTCCACCTGGGCGATGCCCACTCGGCCCACAAGGCTGGACTCAGGTTCGTCCACCAGGACCTCGGCCTGGTGCCCAACTTGAGCTCCATCGACAACCTTGCGCTCGGCTTCGGGTACGCGACCGGGGCCACCGGACGGATCCGCTGGAAGGAGCAGCGCGCCCGTGCTGAACGGGCGCTGCAAACCGTCATCGACGACTTCCCCCTGCGGCGGAACGTCGGAACGCTGTCCGTCTTCCAGCAGACCGCTCTGGCAATCGCTCGCGCCTTGCAGGACTGGGACAGTCACGGATCCCTCCTCGTCCTCGACGAGCCCACAGCCGCCATGCCGCGGGCACAGGTCGAGCACCTCTTCGACCTCTTGAAAGCCATCCGTGCGCGCGGTACATCGGTCCTTCTCGTAACTCACCACCTCGAAGAGGTCTTCGCGATCGCTGATCGCGTCACAGTACTGCGCGACGGATCCGTCGTGGCGGACCAGGCCCTCCAAGACCTGAACGCTGCCGGTCTCACCACCCTCATGACCGGTGAGCAGAACCGCAGAGCCGCCCGTCGCCAGCGCTCCGAGCCCGGCCCGGTGGCGCTGCACCTGCGAGGCGTCAGCGGCGAGACCCTCCAGCCGTTCCACCTCGAAGTCCGCCGCGGGGAAATTGTGGGAGTGGCAGGTCTGAACGGGTCCGGCCGCGAAGAGGTGTGCGAACTCGTCTTCGGGGCCCGGAAGCGCACCGGAACCGTCGACGTCGCCGGCACTCCGCTCGCCCCGAACCGCCCCGACGTCGCCATCAAGAGCGGTGTCGGTATGGTCCCCGCGCACCGGCACCGTGACGGCCTGGTCATGACCCAGTCGGTCCGAAACAACCTCACTCTCGCAGGCCTTGATGAGTTTCGCGGCAAGGTACGCATCCGCACCCAGGCCGAACGCGAGACGGCAGCGAGCTGGGTCCACCGCCTCGGCGTCAAGACGACCTCGACAGAAACCCCGGTCGCGGCACTGTCCGGGGGCAATCAGCAGAAGGTCGTCATCGGTAAATGGCTGCGTCTTGAACCCGCGGTCCTGCTGCTCGATGAGCCGACTCAAGGCGTCGATGTCGCGGCGCAAGCAGATCTGCACGCCCTCCTCACCGACGCCGCGGCGAAGGGGACCGCGCTGCTCGTGTGTTCCTCGGACGAAGTGGAACTGAGCAAGCTCTGCGACCGCGTGATCGTCCTGCGGAGTGGCCAGGTCGCAACGGAACTCCGCGGAAGTGAACTGACACCGCAGCACATCGTCACTCACAGCCTCACCACCGACATCGACGCAAGCACAACCTCTAAGCCCTAGACGGACGGAATGATTCGATGACCATCCTCGGAGCCGCCCCTCCAACAGCTGATGAAGGCACCCCGCCCCGGCGCCGAGTAGCGCTGACGCAGAAGCTCGCGCTCGAGCGCTTCTCCGGTGTCTACATCATCATCGTCATGATCGTCGGCTTCAGCCTCTGGCTGCCCGACACCTTCGGCACAGCTGACAACGCCCGTTCACTGATAGCTGGGCAGGCCATCGCCGGGGTGATTGCGCTCGCTGCCACAATCTCCTTGATCTCTGGAGTGTTTGACCTCTCCGTCGCCGCAACCATGTCGCTGTCCATCAGCGTCGCCGGGCAGCTGCAAGCGAAATTCGGCCTCAACCCGTGGCTTGTGGTGGTTATCTGCCTGGCTGTCGGCGCTGTCATCGGGATCATCAATGCGTTCGTGGTGACGGTTCTCAACATCGACCCTGTCATCGGCACGCTTGCCATGGCCTCGGTCTTGTCCGCAGTCACCTACTGGGTGGCTTCCGGCCAGTCCATCCTCTACGGGATCAATCCAGGCTTCGCCGCCCTCGGTCGCTCACAGCCACTGGGCGTTCCCATAGCGCTGCTCTTCCTCATAGCCATCACCGCCCTGGTCTGGTACGTCCTCGAGCAGACTCCCGCAGGCCGCTATCTGTATGCCGCTGGCGCAAACCCCAGGGCAGCCCTCCTCAGCGGAGTCCGGGTCACGCGACTCACCTGGAGCGCACTCATCTCCTCGGGAGTCCTCGCCGCCGCTGCAGGCATCCTGTTGACCATGCAAGTGGGCACCGCGCCCTTCCAGGGCGGCCTGCCCTATCTGCTCCCTGCCTACTCGGCTGCTTTCCTGGGATCCACTCAGATAAAGCCCGGCAGGTTCAACGCGATGGGAACCCTGGTCGCCATCTACGTCGTCGCAGTCGCCGTCAAGGGCCTCCAGCTGCGATACCCCGACGCGCCGTGGATCAGCGACCTTGTCCAGGGCCTCATCTGTCTCATTGCAGTCGGCTTCGCGGTATGGGCCGCCCGTCGGCGGTCCGCACGCCCCTGACCGCTGGAAGGCCCCGTGCCGGTGACGTCCAGGCCATCACCGGCACGGGGCAATGGACGAACTCTCGGCCACGCCCCTCACACCAGCATGCCGGGACCGGCCGGGGCATGGCTCGGCTCCGGACCGCACCCGCTCATGGCGCTGTGCGGGGGATGGTCCGGCCGTCCTGCACTGCTGCGACCTGGTGATACCACTGTGGCGTTCCTCGCCCATTCGTCGATCTTGTGGCCTGGATACGCGGCGACCGCGAACAGCCCGGGGTGTGCGCCCCTCCACGTCACGCGTTTGATGGCATCCACCGCCACGTCGTCGACATCACGCGGTCGGCTGCCGCCCGTGGCCGACGGTGCGCCGCGGTGGCACGGCAGGTTAGTCGATCAGACACCCGGAACCATGTCGCGCGTGATCTCGCTGGACTTCACCGGCATGCTCCCCGTTGTGGCCGCCTCGCCGGTCGGCGCCTATACCCGCTCAACCCGCCCGCTTTCGAGGAGCCAGAACCTTGAGCTCGCCTCGGCGGGGGAAACGGCCTGTCGCGTACCTCCGGTACCCACTTTATGTCATGAACTCGAAGAGCTGTAGGGATCTTGCCATCGGGCGTAATCATAGTTACCATGAACATATTCAAATCCGTGGAGGGCAACCCGATGACGATCGCTGCCGAGGAGTCCGCAGCCCTGGTGGACCTGGTGTCCTCCTTCGCCCGCGAGGTCGTGGCACCGCAGGTTGCGGCCTACGACGAGGCGGAGCGGCTGCCGCAGGACATCCTGAAACAGATGCGGGAGTTGGGCCTGTTCGGCGGAACGGTGCCCGAAGACCTGGGCGGCGCGGGCCTTGATCACCTCACCTACGCCGCCGTCATCGAGGCCATGTCCACCGTCGACCACTGCCTCGGTGTTCTGATGAGCATGCCTTCCGCCCTGGTGGGATCAGGCCTGCTGAAGTACGGCACTGCCGAGCAGAAGAAGAAGTGGCTGACCCCGCTGGCCTCCGGTGAGATCTTTGGCAGCGCGGGAGTCACTGAGCCCCAGTCGGGCAGCAATGTCGCGGCGATGGAGACCACTTACCGCCGGGTCCGGGACAAGTTCGTCATCAGCGGGGCCAAAACGTGGATCACGAACATCGACATCGCAAGCTTCATCGTCACCTTCGCCACACGTGACAGAAGTGAAGGCCGTTCCGGCGTCAGCGCATTCGTCATCCCACTCAACACACCCGGTCTGTCGACACACCCGTTCAAGAACAAGCTGGGGTTCCGTCCGCTCTGCAGCGGTGAAGTCATCTTCGACGAGGTCTGTGTCGGCGCCGACGCGCTGCTGGGTGAGGAAGGCGACGGGTACCGTATCGCGATGGGGGCCGTCGAACGCGGCCGTCTGTCGGTGGCCGCGAGGGCCGTGGGCCTGGCGCAGGGCTGTCTTGAGGACTCGGTGTCCTACGCCAGGGAGCGCGTCATCGCCGGCACCGCGATCGCCGAGCACCAGATGACCCAGCACAAGCTCGCGCAGATGGCCACGGAGATCCAGGCCGCTCGACTGCTGGTGCAGGACTGCGCCCGGGCGATGGACGGCGGCTCACGGGCCCGCACCGAAGCAAGCATGGCCAAGCTGTACGCCAGCGATGTCGCGCAGCGCGTCGCGACCGAGGCCGTACAGATCCACGGGGCGTACGGCGTCTCGCCCGAGTTCCGTGTCGGGCGCGCCTACCGGGACTCCAAAGTCTTCCAGCTCGTCGAGGGCACCAACGAGATCCACCGACTGCTGGTGGCCCGAGCTCTCCTCAAGCCCGGTCGCTGACCAGCGCCGGCTTCGCCCGTCACTTGGGCGCGCCCGCATCGAAAGGGAACAATATGGCTACGCTCGACACCGTCTGGGTCGATCTCCTGGGCACCTCCTTCGAACAGCGTTTTTACGACGTCGACGGAGTCCGAACCCGCAGCATCGAGGCTGGTGAGGGGCCCCCTATCATCTTCCTGCACGGTGGTGGCGGCCACGCCGAGACTTGGATCCGCAACCTTGGACCGCACAGCAGCGACCGGCGGTGCTACGCGATCGACATGCTCGGTCATGGATTCACCGACGCTCCGGAGAACAGCAGCTACACAACCGCCGAGGTGCTGGATCATGTGGTCCGGTTCCTGGACGCCGCAGGCATCGAACGTGCCGATTTCTGCGGCGAGTCGTTCGGGGGGCGCATCTCGGCTTGGATGGCCATCAAGCATCCCGACCGGGTCAACAAGCTGATCCTCAACACCTCCGGAGGCCTGCCCGCGACGGAGGACCGGCAGGCGGATGACGTCAGGGACCTGCTCGCCCGAACCACGGCCTCGCTCCAGCAGACCAGCGATGAGGCGGTCCGCTCGCGGATAGCCTGGCTGTTCGCCGACCCCGCGCAGGTGCCCGAAGAATTCGTCCGCATACGGCAGGCCATCTACGCCCGCCCGGGAATCAAGAACTCCCTTACCAAGCTCTTCAGCCGGATCTTCGACCCCGAGGATGCCCGGAACTACTGGCTCACGCCGGAGCGCCTGGCCGGCATCTCTGCCCCCACGCTCGTGATCTGGAGCGATCACAACCCGATCCACTCCTATGAGGACGCCCGCAAGGGCTTCTCGTACATCCCGGACGTGCGCTTCCATCTCATCCGGCAGGCGGCCCACTGGCCGCAGTTCGAGCAGCCGGAGGAGTACAACCGGGTCCAGATGGCCTTCCTGCGGGAAGATTCGGTTAATTACGTCCAGACCGCACTCGCGACGAGTACAGGGTGAAAATGCTGCGACACGTTGTCCTCATGAAGTGGAACGACAAGCTCGACGACGAGCAGGCGGAAAGACTGCGGCTCGCCCTGGAAGACCTTGGCAAGCAATGTCCTGATGTGCGGTCCTTCTCGCACGGTCCGGACGCCGGTGTCCGACCCGGCGGCCATGACTACGCGCTGGTCGCCGACTTCGACAACGCCGAGGGGTGGCGCGCATACAGCGCCCATCCTGCACATGACGTGGTCCGCGACGTTCTGCGCCATCTGGTGGCGTCCCAGGCCGTCGTGCAGTTCGAGGTACCTGGGGTGGGACGCCTATGAGCGCAGTCGAGCGAGCTGGCCGCCAGTTCATCGGCGGCACGTGGGAACACTCCACCTCCGCCGCGATGGTGCCGGTGAGCAATCCGGCGACGGACGAAGTGATCGCCCAGGTGTGTCGGGGCACCGCCGAGGATGCCCATGCCGCTGTATCCGCCGCGCGTGAGGCGTTCGGGCCCTGGTCCGCCACGTCGCTCTCGGAACGGATCAACGCCGTACGTCACGCCGCGTCCGTACTCACGGGGCAGGTCGACGACCTGACACGGACCATCTCCCGCGAGGTGGGGACCCCGCTGCCCGTTTCCCGGGCTGCGCAGGTCCAGCGCCCCATCGAGGTCCTCACGTCGTTGTGCGACGCGGCCGAGAAGGTCGTGCGGTGGAGGGAGCGGATCGGCCCCACGGTCGTGGTCCGCGAACCCCTGGGGGTCGTGGTGGCCATCACGCCGTGGAACTTCCCGCTCCACCAGGCCGTCGCCAAGGTCGGAGCCGCCCTGCTCGCAGGCTGCACGGTGGTGCTGAAGCCGTCCGAACTCGCCCCCCTGAGCGCCTACGCACTGGCTGACGCCTTCACAGCGGCCGGGCTTCCGGCGGGCGCACTCAACGTGGTCACCGGTGCTGGAGACGTGGGCGAGGTGCTGGTGTCCCACCCGGACGTCGACGGCATCTCGTTCACCGGTTCCACCGCGGTCGGCCGGCGGATCGGTTCCACGGCCGCACAGACGGTGAAACACGTCGCGCTCGAACTGGGCGGCAAGGGTCCGTCCGTGATCCTGCCGGGCGCCGACGTGAAGGCTGCGTCAGTCGCCACCGCGGCACGATGCTTCACCAACTCGGGCCAGGTCTGTGCCTCGCTCAGCCGTCTCATCGTCCCGCGGGAGAGCCTCGAAGCAGCCGAGGGAGCCCTCGCGGAGTTTGTCGCTGGGCAGCAGCTCGGAGACCCGTTCGAGGACGTTACGACGCTGGGCCCGGTCATCTCCGCCGAGCAGAAGACGCGAATCTCAGCGCTGGTCGGCCGAGCTCTCGACGAGGGCGCGCGGCTGGTCGTCGGCGGGCCCGACGCCGCGGTCCCCCAGCAGGGCCACTACATCGCCCCGACCGTGTTCTCTGACGTCACCTCAGCCATGACCATCGCACAGACCGAGGTATTCGGGCCTGTCCTGTGCGTCATGCCCTATGAGGATGTCAACGAGGCGATCGACATCGCCAACGACAGCGAGTACGGACTGGTCGGGGCCGTCTGGGGCCCTGACACGGCCCAGGCTGCCGGTGTCGCTGGTCGTATACGGGTCGGAATGGTCGGTGTGAACGGGGGCCGCATCAACGTCAAGGCGCCCTTCGGCGGCTACCGGCAGTCAGGCAACGGCCGCGAGTTCGGTGCCCTCGGCATCGAGGAGTTCCTAGAGGTGAAATCCGTGAACTTCGCCTCGGAAGACCAGGTCGCCTGGCCAGCTCCATAACCCTCTTCCCTCCGCAAGACAGTGGCGGCCCTATCCTCCGGCGTGTGCCTACAAGCC
>NZ_FMDK01000721.1 GCF_900091995.1 Streptomyces sp. MnatMP-M17 | reverse complement strand
GCCCCGCGGCAGCCGCCGCCGCGCCCACCCCCAGCCAGGCCGCCGCTCCCGACAGAGAGTGTGCCGGTCCCATCATGCTCGTACCCGCCCCAGTGCAGTTGTGGTGAAGCCCCGTGTGCCGGGCCCCAGTTGACAGGCCAGAGTACCGTCCGTGATCTTCGCTTCCCCGGCCGGTTCCCGTATCCGGCGGGAAGACAGGCAAGATGGGTGCGTGACCCTTATCGATCAGCTCCCGCCGGACGCCGACCCCGACGCCCTCTTCGAGGCTTTCTCCTCCTGGGCCGAAGGCCAGGGCATCACGCTCTATCCGGCTCAGGAGGAGGCGCTGATCGAGGTGGTCTCCGGTGCGAACGTCATCCTGTCCACGCCCACCGGCTCCGGAAAGAGCCTGGTCGCGGCGGGTGCGCACTTCACGGCGCTGGCGCAGGACAAGGTCACCTTCTACACCGCGCCGATCAAGGCACTGGTCTCCGAGAAGTTCTTCGACCTGTGCAAACTCTTCGGCACGGAGAACGTCGGCATGCTGACCGGCGACGCCTCCGTCAACGCCGACGCGCCGGTGATCTGCTGTACCGCCGAGGTGCTGGCCTCGATCGCGCTGCGCGACGGCAAGTACGCGGACATCGGCCAGGTCGTGATGGACGAGTTCCATTTCTACGCCGAGCCGGACCGCGGCTGGGCCTGGCAGATCCCCATCCTGGAGCTGCCGCAGGCCCAGTTCATCCTGCTGTCGGCGACTCTCGGTGATGTCTCGCGCTTCGAGGAGGATCTGACCCGCCGCACGGGCCGGCCCACCTCCGTCGTACGGTCCGCGACCCGCCCGGTCCCGCTGTCGTACGAGTACCGGCTCACACCGATCACCGAGACGCTGACCGAGCTGCTGGAGACCAAACAGGCGCCGGTCTATATCGTGCACTTCACGCAGGCCGCCGCCGTCGAGCGGGCGCAGTCGCTGATGAGCATCAATATGTGCACGCGCGAGGAGAAGGACAGGATCGCCGATCTGATCGGCAACTTCCGCTTCACCACCAAGTTCGGCCGCAATCTCTCCCGCTATGTGCGCCATGGCATCGGTGTGCACCACGCGGGCATGCTGCCCAAGTACCGACGGCTGGTGGAGAAACTCGCGCAGGCCGGTCTGCTGAAGGTCATCTGCGGTACGGACACGCTCGGTGTCGGCGTCAACGTCCCTATCCGTACAGTGCTGTTCACCGCGCTCACCAAGTACGACGGCAGCCGTGTCCGTACGCTGCGCGCCCGGGAGTTCCATCAGATCGCGGGCCGGGCGGGCCGCGCCGGATTCGACACGGCGGGCCTGGTCGTGGCCCAGGCGCCGGAGCATGTCGTGGAGAACGAGAAAGCGCTCGCCAAGGCGGGCGACGATCCGAAGAAGCGCCGCAAGGTGGTGCGCAAGAAGGCTCCCGAGGGCTTTGTCGCCTGGTCGGAGACCACGTTCGAGAAGCTCATCGGCTCCGATCCCGAGCCGCTGACCTCGCGCTTCCGCGTCACGCACACCATGCTGCTGTCGGTGATCGCACGGCCGGGCAATGCCTTCGAGGCGATGCGCAGGCTGCTGGAGGACAACCACGAGCCGCGCAGACAGCAGCTCCGGCACATCCGGCGGGCCATCGCCATCTACCGTTCGCTGCTGGACGGCGGAGTCGTGGAGCGGCTGGCGACTCCGGACGCGGAGGGCCGTATCGTCCGGCTCACCGTCGATCTCCAGCAGGACTTCGCGCTCAACCAGCCGCTGTCGACCTTCGCACTGGCCTCGTTCGAGCTGCTGGACCCCGAATCGCCCTCGTACGCGCTGGACATGGTGTCGGTCGTCGAGTCCACGCTGGACGATCCGCGGCAGATTCTCGCGGCCCAGCAGAACAAGGCGCGCGGCGAGGCGGTGGCCGCGATGAAGGCGGACGGTGTCGAGTACGAGGAGCGGATGGAGCGGCTCCAGGACGTCTCGTACCCCAAGCCGCTCGAAGAACTGCTCGTGCACGCGTACAACACCTACCGCAAGAGCCATCCTTGGGTGGGCGACCATCCCGTCTCGCCCAAGTCGGTGATCCGGGACATGTACGAACGGGCGCTGTCCTTCACCGAGTTCACCTCGTTCTACGAGCTGGCCAGGACCGAGGGCATCGTGCTGCGCTATCTGGCGGGCGCGTACAAGGCGCTGGAACACACCATTCCGGACGATCTGAAGTCGGAGGATCTGGAGGATCTCACCGCGTGGCTCGGTGAGATGGTGCGCCAGGTCGACTCCAGTCTGCTCGACGAGTGGGAGCAGCTCGCCAATCCGGAGATCGAGACGGCCGAGCAGGCGCAGGAGAAGGCCGATCAGGTCAGACCGGTCACGGCCAACGCCCGCGCCTTCCGGGTTCTCGTACGCAACGCGATGTTCCGCCGTGTCGAGCTGGCCGCTCTGGACCGGGTCGGCGAACTGGGCGAGCTGGACGGCGAGTCGGGGTGGGACGCGGACGCCTGGGGCGAGGCGATGGACGCGTACTGGGACGAGTACGAGGATCTGGGCACCGGGCCCGATGCCCGCGGGCCCAAGCTGCTCGCCATCGAGGAGGATCCGGCGCACGGTCTGTGGCGGGTCCGCCAGACCTTCGCCGATCCCAACGGCGACCATGACTGGGGCATCAGCGCGGAGGTCGATCTGGCGGCCTCCGACGAGGAGGGCCTGGCCGTGGTGCGTGTCACGTCCGTGGGACAGCTCTGAACCGGGCCGAGCACCGAGAATGGGCATGAGAACGGTCATGCGAGAACGGGAGTACAGCGCACCATGACGAATCCCGCCGAGCGGCTGGTCGATCTGCTCGATCTGGAGCGGATCGAGGTCGACATCTTCCGCGGGCGCAGCCCGGAGGAGTCCCTGCAACGGGTCTTCGGTGGCCAGGTGGCGGGCCAGGCCCTGGTGGCGGCGGGCCGTACCACCGACGGCGACCGGCCGGTCCACTCGCTGCACGCGTACTTCCTGCGGCCGGGCCGCCCGGGTGTGCCGATCGTCTATCAGGTCGAACGGACAAGGGACGGACGGTCCTTCACCACGCGCCGGGTCACCGCCGTCCAGCAGGGCCGGACGATCTTCCATCTGACGGCCTCGTTCCACCGCCCGGAGGAGGCCGGCTTCGAGCACCAGCTCCCGCCGAGGCTGGAGTTCCCCGATCCGGAGACGCTGCCGACGGTCAGCGAGGAGGTACGGGCGCATTTGGGCCAGCTGCCGCAGCCGCTGGAGCGGATGGCCCGGCGCCAGCCCTTCGACATCAGATATGTGGAGCGGCTGCGCTGGACCCAGGAGGAGATCAAGGAAGCGGATCCGCGCAGCGCGGTGTGGATGCGCGCGGTGGGACCGCTGGGCGACGATCCGCTGGTCCACACCTGCGCGTTGACGTATGCGAGCGACATGACGCTGCTGGACGCGGTGCGGATCCCGATCGAGCCGCTCTGGGGACCGCGCGGCTTCGACATGGCGTCGCTGGACCACGCGATGTGGTTCCACCGTCCGTTCCGCGCGGACGAGTGGTTCCTGTACGACCAGGAGTCGCCGATCGCGACGGGCGGCCGTGGGCTGGCGCGCGGGCGGATCTATGACCGTGAGGGCCGGCTGCTGGTCTCGGTGGTGCAGGAGGGCCTGTTCCGCCGGCTCGACACGGCAGGTCCACAATGAGGTGAGAACGTCGGAGACCGAGGAGATCTTGATGACTCTGTACGACATCCCGCTGCGCACCCTGACGGGTGAATCCACTTCCCTGGCCGCCTACGAGGGCAAGGCCGTCCTTCTGGTGAATGTCGCGTCCAAGTGCGGCCTCACTCCCCAGTACGCCGGTCTGGAGCGGCTCCAGCAGCAGTACGGCGAGCGGGGCTTCACCGTCCTCGGCGTACCCAGCAACCAGTTCGCGGGACAGGAGCCCGGTACCGCGGAAGAGATCCAGACCTTCTGCTCGGCGACGTACGGTGTCACCTTCCCGCTGCTGGAGAAGACGGATGTGAACGGTGAGTCCAGGCATCCGCTGTACACGGAGCTGACGAAGGCGGCCGACGCCGAGGGCGAGGCGGGCGACGTCCAGTGGAACTTCGAGAAGTTCCTGCTCTCTCCCAAGGGTGAGGTGGTCGCCCGGATCCGGCCGCGTACGGAGCCGGAGGCCCCCGAGGTCGTCGCGGCGATCGAGGCCCAGCTTCCCGGCTGACACGCGACCCGCCGACGACACGCCGGGGCTGCCGCGGCGGCCCCGGCCTCGGCACCGGTCCCGGGC